>DATNRC010000282.1:0-3212 GCA_036703705.1 Candidatus Obscuribacterales bacterium | reverse complement strand
GCATTTACGACCAGGTGTATGGGCAAAACAATATTTTGACGCTCAACACACGAGCGACGCTGGCAGCGGCTGAGTTTCGCGCGGGTAACTTGAACAAGGCCGCAGAACTTTATCGGCAAGCCCTGGGGCAGGGGCAATCTTCGCTCAAACCGAACAGCATGGAGACCGCGCGCATTCTCAACGAGCTTGCTTATCTTTATTTCCGACAAGGCAAATTTGATGAATCGCTTACATTTTATCAATGGGCCCTGGCAAGCACCGAAGGCGCCGCGGGTAAGGACAGCCCGCTCACCGCAGCGTGCCTGAAAGACTACGCGCAAGTGCTGCGCAGCGCCGGCAGAACGAGCGATGCCGCCATAATCGAAAGTCGCGCCGACAAAATCTCATCCGCAGGACAGTAGTAGGGTGCGCTTCCTTCATTGCACTCGGGATGTTTCAGCGCCTGCAGGACCAATAGCGTGTCCGATTGGTTTAACTTTAAGCTGATTCTGCAGCTCTTCGCTGCCCTGCTGTGCGACCACGTCACCTTCCCTGATGTTGCCGAAGATTTCAATCATGCCGTCCATAATCTGTCCCTTCCGCACAGTCACCCACTCGATGCGTTCGTTTGCGACCTTGCAGACAAAGGTATCGAGCGGGGTAGAAACGACAGCTGAGATCGGCACGAAGAGCGATTTCTCGTGACGGCGTGTCGGCCAGTAGACTTTGCAAAACATACCGGGAACGATTTTGAAATCAGGATTCATGTAATTGAGCTCTACCGGCATGGTGCGCGTTGCCTTGTCCAGCGCATTGCTGATGCGCGCCACGGTGCCGGTAAATTTGCGCCCGGGAAACGCCGACACCGAAAACTCTACAGGCGCGCCAACCACGACGCCTGCCGTGTCTGCTTCAGGAACAGGGGCAATGATTCGCAGGAGGTCGAGCTGTCTTATGCGGCAAATCGGCGGATAGGCGCCGGTTCCATCCGGACCGACGAAGCTGCCGACGTGCATTTTTCTTTCCGTGACATAACCGTCAAATGGCGCCTTTATCTCGAGATAAGAAGCGAAGTCGGCAAAATTCTCGTAGCCGCGCACCATAGCCTTTACCTCTTCGTTTTTCATCATCACTTCATGGTCTTTGGCATTGACGCGCTTGATTGCCGTGTTCACCTCCTGGCGATCCGCCTCCACAGTTTGCGACCAGTGCACGACATCATTGTCGGCTATAACGCCGGGCACAAGAGAAGCCGCATACACTCTCTGATAAGTCGATTGATCTGCCAGCAGCGTCGCTTGCCTGCGCTTCAAATCGGCCTTCAAATCCTCGAGCCTTGATTTCTCTGCAGCAAGCGCCGCTCTGGCTGCCGCAAGTTTCGCCAGCGCCTCATTTCTGCGTGCCAGATATTCTGGCGCGTACATCTTTACCATCAGCTGATCTTTTTTCACGACGGAGCCGCGATCAACGCCAATCCACTTAACAAACCCAGGCACCTTCGGATAAATGAGCACATCCTGATAAGCCTCGATTTCTCCCGGCAGCTGGTCTTCCCTGAAGAGCGTCTTGCTCACGACCGGAACAGTGGGCACCGAGATCACTTCCGGAGCAGGCGGTCGGTTGTCCACCAGAGGTCGGTGATAGTGCTGAAAGAGGAAGAAAAAGGCAACGCCGGCCAGTCCCAGGACGATAAGCACAAAGACGACATTTTTGCTGTTAAAAATACTCGTGTTCATGGGACGGCACCTCCATCATCATCCGGGTAGACAGAAGCAGCACGCAGAGGCGCGTTGGCTTGAACGATGGCGAATACCATCGGCAGAAGCGTAAGAACAGAGAGAGTAGACATGCTCAAGCCGCCGATAACGGCACGCCCGAGCGGCGCGCTTTGCCCGCTGGAAAGAGCCATCGGCACCATACCTGCCACCATGGCAATCGAGGTCATCATAATCGGCCGCATGCGCATCTTGGCGCCGTGAATAGCGGCGTCTACAGCGTTCATTCCCTGGCGGCGGCTCTCTTCCGCAAACACCACCATCAAGATGGCGTTGGCGATGCCGACGCCGGTCGACATGATGGCGCCCATGAACGATTGCACGTTGAGAGTCGTTCCTGTCGCCGTGAGCATGGTCAGAACACCAAGAAGAATGGCCGGCGTTGTGGACATCACGATGAGCACGACACGAGCGGCCTGGAAATAGGCGAGCAGCATGAGCGTAATGACAACAACTGCCAGGAGAAGCCCGGTGAGCAGATGGAAGAATGTGTCGTCGAGGAGCGGTACTTGCCCGACGACATCAACGAAGACTCCCGGCGGCGGCGGCCCGGCTCGCTTCACCGCCTCGCGCACAGCCTCGCCTGCCCGCCCGAGATCGCTGCCCTCGATGTTGGCTGTGAGCGAAACCATGCGCATCATGTTGTAGCGATCGTACTCACCGTTGGTGACACCATATTCGACTCTCGCCACATCTGAAATCAACGGGTGCTGGCGCCATTGTGTGTGACTGCCGAAGTAGTATTGGTTGATATCAGGGTCTTCAAGATGATCTTTCTCCGCCATCTCGATCTGCCGCATGCTGTTCATCGTCGGGAAGTTGGCAATGTCCTCCTTCGATTTGATTTGATCTTGCGGAACCTGCACCTGGACCTGATAGGAGAAACCGCTGTCGGGATCTTTCCAGAGGCTGAGCCCGACGAATCTGCTGGAAAAGAAAGCGGGCTGCAACGACATGCCGATGTCCTCGGGAGTTACGCCGAGCTGACCTGCCAGCTCGCGATCGATGTTGATCTGGCAGGTCGGATAATCAAGCGGCTGCCCCCACTGCAAGTCGCGCAAATCCGGAACTTTGGTCAGCTCCTTCATGACTTTGCCGGCGAAGACCTTGTCAGCGACAAGATTATGCCCCATTACCTGCACGGTAATCGGAGTGGGAGAGCCAAGGTTCATGATTTGGCTTACCAGGTCGCCGGGCTCGAACGAAAATTTGGTGTCGGGCAGAGCTCTCGCCAGCCTCTCCCTGAGCCGATCTTTGAACTCGGGCATGTTTACGTGCGCTTCTTCCTTGAGCTGCACGTCCATGACAGCCTGATGCGGCCCGCTTGTCCACAAAAACGCCGAGCTGATGGGAAACATCGGCGGCTGCTGCCCGGCGTAGCCAAGCGTCTTCTCCACCTTGTCCGCGCCCACTTCCACCTTGACTTCCTCGAGAGTTTTCAACACTCGGCGCTCCAGC
>DATNRC010000281.1:0-12296 GCA_036703705.1 Candidatus Obscuribacterales bacterium | reverse complement strand
TCAACATTATCTTAATCACCATAAGAAGTGCACTGATGAGTCATGGTTCCTATCGAGATGCATTCCAGTTCGGGTATCGAGACCAGTTCCAGCTCAGCCTTCGAGATGCATTTCCGTCGCAGCAAGGAGAATGGTGGGGATCAAGTCCCGACTTTCTCTGCGAAGCACAATATGCGCGCAACGCGCTTCACAATCAAGCCCTCAATTTGATGTTCGAGCCCGGGGCCGCAAGGTACCGTCCATCTCACGATCTTGCTGCACAAATGGTTGGAGGAGTCGGTCACATCTTAGGAGAATTGTCTCTCCTCTTTGCCAATGATCGGCACCGAATACGGTGTGCATATGGATATCCGCCACGGCAATACGGAAACACATTTGCTGTCGATCGTTATCTAGGCAGACCGGATACGGGTTCACAATTGTATCGCCGCTCCGATTCGCCAAATGAGCTCCGGCGGCGCGAAAGCGAGGACAATCGGCTGCACTACCCAAGACTTCGTCCAACATTCGCTGACTCGAGAAGACTCGCCGCAGAATCAAATGCATGGAGCCGTTGGCCCGGTCGAGATAAGCAGCAGCAAGATTTTCGTGCGCCGCACTGGAATCCGCCACGCCGTTCTGAACGGCAGCACTCAGAAGTGCAACGAAATTGGACGCCTTCAGACAGAGACGGCGCGTCAAGATCCAATCGAAACTGGAATTATGATCGTCACTCGTCACCCTCATCAAGAGAAGGGCATTTTCACAGCCGCACAGCCAGCAAACTGTCCAACATAGCAGAACAAGTGTCGCAAGAAATGCGAACTGTCGGCTGGTGCGCCACGGGAGTGCGAAAGGCACTGCAGCGGATCGGCATCAATTTACCAGGCTTCGATGCCAAGGATGCGCCGCGCGTGTTGATGGCCAGCGGCAAATTCGATTTGATCCCGGTGAGGCAGCTTGGCGATTTGAAAGATGGTGACGTGCTCTTCCGACCGGCAAGCCCCTGGAGAAGAGATCGACTTGCTAAGTACGGCGATGTCGCAATCGCAAAAAGAGACCAACAAGGATTTATGGGATACAAAGATCATGCCAATCGAATACGCTTTGATGATCCCCGTTATGACAATAGCAAGGCCGTCGTGCTGCGTCTGAAGAGCACATACGCGTAGAGGCTGGTAAACACTTGGTAATGTGCGCCGAATAAACTTCCTTTTACTAGCCGACCCGAGTGGTCAGTCGAAACGCAGACGCTGTCCACGCTTCTTGTATGAGGACCAAAACAATGAGCGTTACTAAGCCTTCCGTTGACTCAGTTTACGACAAGTTTGAAACATCGATTCGCACGAATAATCCTGATCGAAGCAACGGCTTGTTCCACGAAGCAATGCGCGACGCCGATAGACTGTCAGGCACCGACAAACAATTGTTGACCAAGAAGCTGGTTGAGAACGGCTTGCTGCCCGACGTTGCGATCCATGGAAATCTGATAAAAGACCAATCAGATGCGACGGTAATGAAGATGTATGACAAGGGCAAGAGGGACAATCCGAAAACTTTTGCTGAACACGTGGCGCGAGAAATGTCGACAGACAAGAGTCACCTCGACCGAGCAAAAGAAATACTCAAGCAGAAAAAACTCTCCGATTATGACTACCGGGAAAAGTCTCGTGCGGCAGCAGAGACTGCAAATGCAGATAGGCAATTTGACTCCCTCCTGAAAAAATCAGGCGCCACGGACAAAGGCCGCGACTTTCTCACGAAAGATGATTTGAAAGAATTGAAGCGCAATGAATCCAAGCTCACTGAAGGAGAAAAGCGTGCTCTCGATTACCTCGAGAAGAACTACGACAAACTCGAGACCAGATGGACGGGAAAATCCGAAGACGGCATAACCAGGAAATCCCTTAGAAAGTATTCAAAGAGTGAGCTGGGTGCGGCGGATGAAAAAGTAGAAAGCGCCAAAAGAGCACAGATCGAACAAGAGGTTTTGAAGAACTCGAAGCACACCATCGGCGATGAAGGAAAGGACGGCTACTGGGGAATCGCCAAACAGCGCTTGAGCGAATCAGGCAGACAGCCGACAAATCCGGAAATTTACAAGGAAATGCAGCGACTGCAAAAACTCAATCCAGACAAGAAAGTCATCCACCGCGGCGATACCATTCGCACGCAGAGTGATGAAGACCTCAAGAAAGAAATCGACAAACGCCTTCGCGCGGCATAACTCGTGGCCCTTACGCGCGACACAAGCCGCCGTCGCACACGGCATAACCCGCATTTAGACCACGACATGACCCGCTAAATCGCAATTCCGCACCACATATCGCGTTACACGCGACACAACCCGCCGTCACACACGGCATGAGCTCTTCCGCACGACATAGTTCGCATTAAGCACGGCATAACCGGCTGTTACACATCACCTGATCAGATTTGCTAAGGAGACTGTCAAATGCCACACAATTCAAATTACATTGAGAATTCCGAAGTTCAAATCGTTGGCAAAGCAGACGGCCGACCCAATGACGCTGTAGTTTCCATCGCCCAATCTTGCTGGGGCTCCGATCAAGCGCCCGGACCAGGTGTACCGGGCTTCGGAGGCGGTCCCGCAGATGTCCTGGATAGGCTCGATCCTTCCGAGCTGGAGAAAGGAGCAAAGGGTGGTGGATCCGTTGTTAAGGGAGAGCGAGTCAGTGAAGCTGAAGGCAGGGCGAATGGAGCGCAACAACTGACGCCCCAGGACGCGGTGACTAAAAAGCAAGGCAATCCCAGGGACGTTCAGACCGCGATCATCGCTACGGAAGCAGAGATAAAAGCAAATCGAAAGAACATTCAAGAATTGAAGGAAAGCGATGCCATTCCCGATCCCGGTACCGGCCGCCGCGACAGAGGGGCAAAAAGAGCTCCGTCATGGGGCGACAGTTCGGACAATTTGCCTCCGCTCAACACCCATAAGCTCTATCCCAACAGGGCCAAGTTCTGATTTCAATGAGCGTGGAGCGATTCAAATCTTAACCAGGGGAAGAAGGCGGGAGCATTTGCTCCCGTCTTTGTTCGGCGAGATCCGCTAACGATATATAGTTACATCGCATATATGCTTTGAACTTATAAGTTGATCAGCGGAAATCGCCCCGCGTGCCAAAACGAGAGACACACGGTCGTTTTCACATTTTTGACCGCCCGTGTGCTTTGAACTTAAAAGTTTAAAATGCATAGCACTGAGTTTGGTGCCTGCCCCCCACATTCAGCGAGGCGACTCTACTCAGTCCAAAACAAACCATTGATTGTCGTTGACACCCATGAAATATGTGCCGTCGGGTCGCCTTACCAACACCGTACGTTTGTCTTCACGCTCATGAATCGACACCGACGTTCCCGTACTGTAGCGCATTTCTTTGACGTTCCCTGATTTATCAAAAGAAACCGCGGATCCATCAGGCAGATCCGCTCTGAATTCTTGAGGAGAGCTGACACTTGCATGCCGGTAGAGATATTGGACATTGATTGCGGCAGACAGGACCGACAGGGAATTTGCGCTCAAAAACATTCTCTTTCCTCACTCAGCACCTGAGTCACAGGTGCGAATCGATTGACTCTCTTATCCTATGTGCCAAACGTTACCAGGGTGTTACATGACATGCCAGATGTATATGTGCAGTGCCGGCTGACGAATTCGCACGTACAAATGAGATAGGGTCAGGATTCAATTGCCCGGGGCTAAACAAAATCAAGTTTCCGAAAACTGTCCAACATTCGATCGTGAAACCTGCGTGAAGATTCGCCGTCAGGCAAGGAAAATTCTTGACAATGGTCGAAGTAGTAAAGCATGGCGCAGCATAAGATTAGTAACTAAAGTATTAATGTCTCATTTCTGACATTATGTAGTGAGTAAAAAACCAACAAGTGAAATCTCAAAATGGCTGATGGCTGGAGTAAAAGTCAGCAGCGCTCAGGTTCACGCACCTCATACGGCGCCGTGGTGGAAAGTGATGTGCCTGACCGGCGTTGATTACTTCTCCACGCTTGGTTATCAGCCCGGCATTGCTTTTTTGGCAGCTGGTTTACTGTCACCACTGGCAACACTGGTACTTGTGCTTGTCACTCTGGGTGCCGCCTTGCCGACTTATCTGGTTGTGGCAGGCGAAAGCCCTCATGGACAGGGATCGGTTTCCATGCTCGAAAGATTGCTGCCGGGATGGAAAGGCAAAGCAATTGTCCTTATTTTGCTTGGATTTGCAGCAACAGCATTCATCATCACCATTACGCTCTCAGCAGCCGACGCCACGGCGCACATCATTGAGAATCCGATCATCCCCGTCTGGCTGCACAACAAAAATCGAGTCTTAGTGACTTTGTTTTTGCTCCTCACCTTAATGGGCATCTTTTTGAAAGGCTTTCGAGAAGCAATCGGCGTTGCCGTAGGCATCGTCGCCCTGTACTTATTGCTCAATGCTGCGGTGCTCTTCGTCAGCATTCAGCATTTATTCGACCAGCCCCAACTGATCACCTTGCACTGGGGTGCGCTGTTGAGGCAGTATGGAACACCATGGGCGATGGTTGCCACCTCAATGCTGCTATTTCCCAAGTTAGCCCTCGGTCTTTCCGGGTTTGAAACCGGCGTTGCTGTCATGCCCCTCGTCAAAGGGGCACCGGACGACGATGCGGAAAAACCGCGCGGAAGAATTAAAAACTCCCGCAAGCTATTGGCTACAGCGGCTATCATCATGTGCTTCTATTTGGTAGGCAGCAGCATCGTCACATCCACTTTGATAGAGCCTGAACTGTTTGCCGAGGGCAAGGAGGCAAATGGACGCGCGCTTTCTTACCTTTGCCATAAATTCCTCGGCCATCAAATCGGCACTCTCTACGACGTCAGCACAATAAGCATCCTGTGGTTTGCCGGAGCATCGGCTGTAGCCGGATTGTTAGCGCTGGTGCCCAAGTATCTTCCTCGTTATGGCATGGCACCCGACTGGGCGCTCGCCAGCCGACCGCTCATTCTCTTTTTCGCTGTCGTCTCCATGGTGGTGACAGTTTGGTTTCGCGCCGACGTCGACGCGCAAGCCGGCGCCTATGCCACGGGCGTGCTCGTGCTCATGACCTCAGCCGCGGTGGCAGCGACTCTGGCGCTATGGCACAAAGGCTTGCTGTTGCGCATCACATTTTTGGTGATAAGCGGAGTTTTCATATACACGACCATCGTCAATATGACACAAAAACCGGAAGGCGTGCAGATTGCTTCTTTCTTCATTTTCACTATTCTGGCAAGCTCACTCATATCACGCGCAATTCGCTCGACGGAACTAAGAATAGCTTCAGTGAAGCTTGATGAGACTGCCGAACGCTTCATAAAAGAAGCTACGGAAAAACACTGGGGAGAAGTGCGCATTCTTGCCCATAAGCCGGACGACGTAAACTACGGAATAAAGGAAGACTGGGCACGCTATGTTCACAGCATTCAGCATCCGGAAGGGGACTTTATCTTTTTCGAGGTGACGCCGGAGGACACATCGGAATTCATCGATGAATGCCTCGAGGTAAAGGGCGTGGAGGTTAATGGCTATCAAGTTTTGCGCTGCACCAGTCAAGCCGTTCCCAATGCACTGGCAGCGCTTCTCTTGCACGTGCGAGATAAAACGCACAAAATCCCGCATGCCTATTTGGGCTGGACAGAAGGTCATCCCATCGCCTACATCTTCAAGTACATCTTCCTGGGCGAAGGCGAGACAGCACCGCTTACGCGTGAGATATTGCGTTCTGCCGAACCTAACGCCAAGCGCCGTCCCCTCATCCACGTCGGGTAAGCGTACCCTGCTTATCTCGATGGCGCGAACAACCGAGCATCTCACAATCACACATGAGGGTCCATTCCCTCCTTATCGGAACCATCTGGCGTCGTGCCTGTTGTACTATGGACGTGATGAGAGGAGCCTGAGAAATTTTTCGTGACCGCCTCGGAACGTCATCCCCAAACCAAGCAACGTTTAGCCGCTCGCCTGGCTCGACTGGCGGAGAGCACTGAGCCATTTTTCTTTCGCGCCATGATTCCTATGGCAACCGCTACTTTCATGGCCGGACTGGTGTCTTCAATATGGCTGGCTGCTTTGGGAGAATGGGAAGCAATCATTCTTGGTCTGGTCGGCGTCTACATCCTCCCATGGACACTCTATTTGCTTCTCCTGCCCTGCTGGATTCCGCAGAAACTGGCGCAACTGGCGCCCAACAACAAGCTCTTGCAGTTCACGATGGATCTTGTAATCTTGTTGTGGATCAGCTTTCTCACGACGTCATGGTGCATGTCCATTCTGGTGCACTTTCCCACGCTTGTGCACAAAACTGCAGCCGTGCCGATCGTCCTCTGGTGCTATGCAGTTGCGATCACCCCCTGCATCCGTGTCGCATACAAATACCAGGACGACGTTCGCACCATGGTCGGTTTGTTTATAGTGCAGGTGTTGTATCTATCCGTTCTGGTCCTCGTCCACGCAAGACTGTTGCCCATTTCCAGCGCCGGACTGCTGTTCTTGATTACGGTATGGCTATGCGCATTCGTTCAAGCAGCGCTGCGCGTATTTCCGTACGCTCGACCGGCTGCAGGTACTCACTGAAGCGCTTACGCGTATCTGAGTCCTGGCTGGTCTTGCCCTGTGCAGGCCCACTTGAGAAAACGGTAACAGTCGAACGACTTTGCCGGCGCTTGTGATTGCACGTATTGCTTGGTTTGCTGTGCGTGGTAACTGATGTATGGATTGGGATCTTCAATCAGCTTGTCGAGCACTTCGATGGGAGTATTCATATCTTCAGCCAAACCAAGCCTCACATTTAAATCTTCATCGAACGCAAGGCTCTGGCTGATAAAAGCAGGAGTCGCTGGATTGGTACCGACAGCAATACGCACATCAGGAGATTTGTCGGCAGCCAAGAGCTCTAGTACGTCCCTAGGTGTGTTTGGATTCTCTGCGACGCGCTGGCGAATGCGATCAATCTTGCTGTGCGCTAGAGTCTCCAACACTTGCGGTGAGCAGCTTTGGCTGCCAGCTTTTATGTAATCTGTCAGAAATTCTCCACAGAGTTTGGCTCCTAACATAGGCGAAACCTCCGTCAGTCTATTTAGCTAAAGCCGGCAGTTCATGCCGATTGAAGGAAAATAGCCATCGAGAGATTACGGTCGAACGAACCGAGGATCTCCATTGGCACTGCAAAGGGAGTTCAGCTCGGCAGCCCCAGAACCACTGGGGCTGCCCCTTTTAGCTTCATGCCAGCCTGGCGGGCTGGTCAACTCACGACTTGGAATTATTCGAATTCTCAACCGTTTTGACTGCGCAAACCCTCCCATATGGCTGATTTGGGCTATCACAACGAAGGAAATTAGAATCCTTCCAATTCACTTTTATAGCAAAAAATTCTTCCACTTGGCAGGTATTAATATTGCCTTAATAATCCCCGAACGCGGGACGGGGCCCGATGCTTAGACATTGGAACCGACCCCGTTTTTTCACTTCGTGACAGACAGTTTGCTGTTGCTGCCGCCGCACGCAATCTGCACTTATAAAAAGGAAAGTTTGCCTTTGCTGCCGCCGCACGCAATCTGCACATATAAGAAAGGAATGGCACCACCCTCAATTGCAGAAAGATGTTTAAAAAATCCTGCAATCTCTCAGCCACTGCCTTCTCGCTCAGTAAATTGATCTGTGAGGGTTGTTCAATTCGATCTTTTTCCAGATTGTCGTTTGAGCAAGCCAGGGCATTGGACCCAGATTCGGTGCGGGTCAGGTCCGAATTTAGTAGCAAAGCCTGATCTCTATCCGACGTGATCTAGGAAAGGAGGCGTGGATATGTTGCTTCAGAGAATGTCCGACACTGATCTGTTTAGCTCCCTGCGAGACATGCAGCGGCTGCAGCATAAGCTTAACCGTCTTTTGTCAGCCAGTGCTTCCTCATCGCCGCCGGAATATCCGCCAATCAATGTTTGGACGTCGTCCACAGGTGCCATCGTGCGCGCGGAGATCCCTGGCATGGCCGCTGATGATGTGGAGATATCCCTGGTGCATGACACCTTGACGATACGCGGCTCGAGAAATCCCGAGCAATTGAAGGAAGGAGAGTCCTGCCACAGACAGGAGCGCGGCTTCGGACAATTTACGCGCACGCTGCAGCTGCCGTTCGGAGTAGAAGCCGATGAGGTGCAGGCGCGCTTCACTAATGGCGTTTTGCAAATCACTCTGCCGCGAGCAGAAGCAGAAAAGCCAAGAAAAATTAGAGTTGTGTCTGAGTAACTTCAGCTCACTTGAAGTATTTAGCAATCAGAAGGGAGGTTTGCCATGCCTACTGAACTAATGGACGCGAACAAGCAGGAAATCACAAGCGACAACAATGCGGAGCAGACTCGTCCTAGCAAGTTGTATATGCCAAGGACAGACATATATGAATCAAAGGATCAGCTCTTGCTCATCGCCGACATGCCGGGAGTGACTCAAGAAACTGTGGAGATCACACTCGAGCAAAACATTCTGACCATCTACGGACGTGTCGAGCAGCCCGAGTTTCCAGGCTATCAATTGACGTATGCAGAATACGGCCTCGGCGATTACAGGCGAGTGTTCGCATTGTCGAATGAAATTGACCGCGAGGGCATTCAAGCATTTGTGAAAGATGGCGTTCTCAAACTCGTTCTTCCCAAGAGCAAAGACGCCATTCCTCGAAGGATTGCCGTGAAAGGTGAGTAACATCGGCCAAAGGAGGATGATTACGTATGACTTTCAACAGTAATCTCATACCTTGGAAATGGGGCAAAAAGAATGTTCCTGTGAGAAAGGAGGACTCAGCGACTGAGTACCCGTCCTTCTTCTCCCTCCAACAGGACATAAACCGCGTATTCGACAATTTCTTCCGCACGTTTGAATCAGGGATGATGAGCCCGTTTTGGGATTCACCTTCCGGTGCCTTCCAGCCGCGTGTGGAAGTCAAAGAAACCGACAATGATTTGCACATATCTTTTGAGCTGCCAGGCCTCGATGAGAAAGATCTGGACGTTTCGATAACCGACGATGCGCTCTCAGTGTCTGGTGAAAAACGGGAGGAAAAGGAGGAGAACACCAGCGGCTATTATCGGATGGAACGCACATACGGTTCTTTCCGAAGGCAGATTCCTTTTCCCTGCCCGATCGACAAGGACAAAGCAGAGGCCACCTTCAAACGCGGCGTTCTCACTGTGAAATTGCCGAAAGCCGCAAATGCGCGGGAGCACGTTAAGCGGATAACGATCAAGAGCCATTAATGTTGGTCAACTAACATCTTGGTTTGGCACGGTCCCGGCTTCTTATGCCGGCAAATTCTGGAAAGGCAAGCAGGTTCGAAAGGAGGATCGTATGAAATCCGGTTTCGAGTGGTTTAGTTGTCGCGCGTCAAAGGGTAAAGATGTGAAGCGAGCTCTGGTAATCTCGCTTGCTGCGGCCCTTCTTATGCCCCAGATTGCAAAGGGCGAGGAGACAAACAAATCAGAGACAATGTACAGCCAAAAGGGTGTTCCTGTCACTGTTCATACGGGAAAGTCCCGGCAGTCCCAAAAGCCTTCCGAACTGGACGGCACAATAAACAAGCTCCGCACATCGGCATCCAGACTCAGCCTCCCCTCGAGCATGTTCGAGCCATGGTGGAGGACAATGCAGCGCGATCCTGATGCCGGCTGGATTTTGAGAAACTTTGATATCATGGCGTCAGACCTCGAACGCAGCTGGCCCTTCCCGGTGGGGACTGGCGCTTACATTCCGCGCATGGACACCACTGAATCCGACAGCGGGATAAGAATAACCGCCGAAGTGCCGGGGATTGACGAAAACAATCTCGATGTGACAGTCACGGAAGATGCCATCACGATTAAGGGCGACAAGAAGGACGAGGTAGCTCAAGAATCCAAAAAGGGCGGAGCTCTGCATACGATAGAAAGGTCGTACGGATCGTTTGAGCGCACAATATCGCTGCCCTGCAAAGTGGACAGCGACAAGGCTCAGGCAACATTAAAGAACGGCATTCTCACCATCTCCGTTCCCAAATTGCCAGGACAACAAAACGAAGGCAAAAAGCTGACGATACGCCGCGAATAAGAGCGACAAGCAGATCCCACAACCAGAAGATGGCCCGGCGATTCAGCAGGATTCCGAGGGCTGCAACCGATCGGAAAACGCCGACTGGAGCCGGGCCGTCTCACAATGAGATGCCGTCGCAGCCATCGCCGGATCGAGGGGTATAAGTAAAATGGATTACCCGCAAGCTGCTGATCCCGGGATAAGCCCCAAGAGCTAGCGATGTCTAGAAAGAAGAAGAAAAAAACGAACAGCGGTCTTGTCCGAACTTCTTCTGCGCCTCAATTGGCCGCATTCGAAAGCACTGCCTCCGAACCGCAGCTCCGCACCGTCGAAAATACTGCTTCCGAACCCCAGCTCCGCACCGTCGAAATTCGACCGGGGCGTAAGCCGAAAGTATTATTCGTGATGCCGAAAATGCCTTCGTCGCACGGCGGCATGCAATACATGGGGCGCTCCTGCGGATTTCAATACTTCACGCCGCCTCTGGGGGTGATGACGCTTGCTGGCGCCATATCGCCGCAGTACAGCGTCAGGATAAGAGATGAAAATGTCGAATCGGTTCTCTACCCCACCGAGGCTGACATCGTCGGAATTAGCGGGCACCTTTGCGAAGCATCTCACATAGCAAGAGTTATCGCTATTGCCAACTACTTCAGGCATGAGGGCAAAGTCGTCTGCATCGGCGGCCCCGTCGCCAACCTCTTGCCTGATGCCGTGCGCGGGCACTGTGACGTATTGTTTGACGGTGAAGGCGAATTGACCTGGCCGCAGTTTCTCGCTGATTTCGAAAAAGGTGCCTATAAAGATCGCTACGAACAGGTAGAAAAGATCGACATGCGCAAATCACCGATGCCCCGTGTCGACTTAATCAAAGCAGAATGTTACGGTGTCGGCAGCGTGCAAACCACTCGCGGCTGCCCCTTCATGTGCGAATTCTGCGACATCATCGTAATGTATGGGCGCAAAGTGCGCACCAAAGAAATATCGCAAGTTGTGCGCGAGATAAAATTGTGGGCGGATGCCGGCATGGAAAGCATCATCATTGCCGACGACAATTTTGTAGGCAACAGACCGTATGCGAAAGAGCTCTTGCGCGCCATCATCAGATTCAACGAGCGGCGCCTCTTTCCCATCGAATTCTTCACGCAGGCAAGCATTGACATGGCAAAAGATCCAGAGCTTCTGGAGCTTCTGGCAAAAGCGAATTTCCGCACAATTTTCATCGGCATTGAAAGCCCCCGCAAGAGCTCGCTCGCCGAAACATTGAAAGTGCAAAACGTGCATACCGCCGATCTGGAAGAAGCAATACACAAGATACAGTCGTATGGAATCTTCGTCACCGGCGGCATGATCGTGGGCTTCGATCATGATGATATTGACATTTTCGACGAGCACTACGAATTCTTGCAGCGGGCAGGCATCGTCTTTCCGATGCTGAACGTCTTAGGCGCCATGCCGAAGACGCCGCTGTTTGAGCGCATGAGAGAGAACGGTCGCCTCATGACTAATCGCGGCGAACTGCTGACTAATATTCAACCGGTGTGCATGTCATATGAAGAGCTGGAGAGAAATTACATCGATCTGATCAGGCGTGTCCATGCTTATGACGCCATGAAAGAACGACATCTCAGATGCCTCGAGTTTATGCGCAAATGCAAATTTCCCACCGGCAGTCAAAAGCCGAGCCTTCGCAACATAATGGGATTCTTCAAGACCATCCACTATTACCTGATGAACGAAGACAGGGAAGCGCGCAAATTCTTTGTCGACGTTATGAGAGAAACTCTCAGGATCGCGCCCCAAACATGGATGCACACCATGCGCCTGATGTCGATTAATATCCATATGCACCACCACTTCAGCGAAAAGGCCAATTTGCTGGTAGCACCACCTACGGAGCGCATGCAAGAAGCCGGCAAGGAGTCGTACGGTCTGGGAGTAATAGCAGCAGCGCCCGCCAATACTTAAGAACAACTCTCAGGCGGCAGATGAGGGGTTCTTGTTGCTTGCCTATGGATTTTAAACTTTTAGGTTTATTCAGCCGATCAGTATAAAAAACCAGGAACGCCCGGCCCAGTCATCGATTTCATCGATCCCAGCCGGCCAACGTTTTAAACACAAAAGTTTAAAGCACAAGGTGAGCCGGGAGGGCTACAAACTGCTCAGCACTTTCCTCAATCGAGAAAGTGCCGTTTCAAATTTCTCGTCAGGCATACTAAAGCACATCCG
>DATNRC010000280.1:0-2265 GCA_036703705.1 Candidatus Obscuribacterales bacterium | reverse complement strand
GCCGTTTTTGGTCACTACTTTCAGCCCGCCAATTTCAGCATTATTGCCAGGAGCTGACGTAAATTTCCCGATAATCTTCTCGCCAGCCAATTCTGTTGCTGTCACATCAGACGGTGAAAGCTTCTTGAGTTTCGCCTTTTGCTCGGCAGTAGCAGGTGCATCGATGCGCGCATAAGCGGGCGCACCGAATTTCTCGGTCAGTGCATCATAGTGCTCCTGCGGATTCTTCCCTGTCCGAGCCGTTATCTCAGCCGCCAACAATGCAAGAATTATCCCGTCCTTGTCTGTTGTCCAGACCGTTCCATCCTTTCTCAAGAAGGACGCTCCTGCGCTTTCTTCACCGCCGAAACCCAGCGATCCGTCAATCAGTCCGTCAACGAACCACTTAAAGCCGACCGGCACTTCAACAAGTTTTCGGCCCAGGCTCTCAGTGATGCGATCGATGAGGCTGGTACTCACCACAGTTTTGCCTACTGCAGCATCAGCACGCCAGCCCTGGCGATTTTTGTACAAATAGCCGATTGCCACAGACAAGAAATGATTGGGATTCATCAATCCTTTTGGCGTCACAATGCCATGGCGATCGTGATCGGTATCGTTGCCGAAAGCAATGTCGTACTTGTTTCGCAGCTCCACAAGTCCTGCCATCGCATGTGGTGACGAGCAGTCCATACGAATTTTCCCGTCCCAATCAACGTGCATGAACGAAAACGTTGGATCAATGCGGTTGTTTACGACTTCGATCGGCAGATTGTATTCCTCGATCAGGCGCTGCCAGAAAGCAAGCCCAGCGCCACCAAGCGGGTCGACCGCAGCCTTGATGCCAGACGCGGCAATGGCGTCCATATTGATGACGTTCGCCAACTCTTTGACATACAAATTCAGGTAATCAAACTGATGCGTCGTCTGCGCCTTTTTCGCCGCCCGAAAGGACATCCGCTTGATGCCCGAAAGTCCTTTTGTCAGGAATTCATTAGCTGTCTTTTGAATCCAGGCTGTAATGCTGGTATCAGCCGGCCCGCCGTTAGGAGGGTTGTATTTGAAACCACCATCTTCGGGAGGATTATGCGAAGGGGTGATGACTATACCATCCGCCAATCCCGACTTGCGGTCCCGGTTGTACATCAAAATGGCAAGCGAAACAGCAGGGGTCGGCGTGTATCCATCAGCATTGTCAATCATGACGTCGACATCATTGGCAGCCAACACCTCAAGCGCGCTGCTGAAGGCCGGCTCGGACAACGCATGAGTGTCTATTCCCAGGTAAAGAGGCCCGTTTATGCCCTCCTTTTTTCTGTAATTGCAAATTGCCTGCGTGACAGCAAAGATATGATCCTCATTGAAAGATCTCTTGAAAGCACTGCCCCTGTGCCCCGAAGTGCCGAAGGCGACCTGTTCTTCCGGCAGGCTCGCGTCAGGTTTGTCGTTGTAGTAGGAGGTCACCAGGCGCGGCACGTTAACCAACATCTCGGGTTTGGCAGGCTTCCCTGCAAGTGGGCTGAGCATGAGCTTCTCCTTTTTGAGTGCAACAACTCGATCTCTGGGATCGAGGAAAGTCGCCGCTGTCGATGACAACGCGCCCACTATTATCGCAGCAATGACATTCTGCGACACCAGGTAGTTCTTGCTTTGTGACTATACGTGCGCAAATGAAGCAGGCGAATTCGACTGAGGCCAAGAGGCGGAATCCGGCTAGGACTCAGCAAGACAACAATACGTGCAAATTCCCGCAAACACCTCAGACAGCTGCTGCGGCTTTCGCTCTCAACTTGCTCCTTATGGGCGCTTCAGCAAGGACATAAAGAATGTCCATGCCAATCGTCGCACCAAGAATTGAAGTGATGTGCGACGGGTCATACGGTGGCGAAACCTCGACCACATCTCCACCTACCGCATTAAGTCCCGCAAGGCCCCACAAAATCTCGCGCTGCATAGCCGAAGTGATGCCTCCCGGCACTGGCGTACCTGTTCCTGGCGCGTAGGCCGGATCCATTCCGTCCACATCCAGCGAAATGTAGCACGGGCGATCGCCTACGACTTCCCGCACCTTCGCGACGATTGCCTTGCTGCCCAGCTCCAAGCACTTGTCAGCGGTTAAGACGGTGAAATCGTCACCTGCCGGAATTATCGTTCGAATGCCCATTTGCACCGAGGTCTTCGCATCTATCAATCCTTCTTTTGCCGCGTAAGCGAACATGCTGCCGTGGTTCAACACGGGACCTTCATGTGTGTCGGTGTGTGCATCGAAGTGGATGAGCGATAATT
>DATNRC010000279.1:0-17866 GCA_036703705.1 Candidatus Obscuribacterales bacterium | reverse complement strand
AGCTTCTTCAGAAAAACCAATCTCTTTCAATTTTTCGTAGGCAGCAATGCCGGTGGGCGATTTTGGCTCGGCAACAACTATGTCCACCAGCGGCCCGAGAGCCTCGGGCAGGCGCTGTTGCCTGATGAACAATTCGGCTTTGAGGAGCCATGCCTCGTGTTTTAGGGATGAGAACTTAATTGCCAGGTTTCGTTCTGAGGCGCTCGCCGCCCTTGTCGCTTCATTCTTAGAAAGAGCAAGGCACAAACGCCAATGTGCATCAGCCATATCGGCAAGCCACTCGCACATATGAAAAATCGGCTCCTGAATCTCTTTAGGCCGGGCAACGGCCAGCCGCGCTTTGAGATCGGCCAACCTCTCTTTTGCATCATCGACGCTGAGAGGCAATTTCTGATAGGCGCTCTGGACTTGAAGCAAGGCGCTCTGAGGAGGAAGCTTAACGGGAGGCGCGACTGCCGGCACCGCTCGGGCGGCCGGATTGGCGTCACCGGATTCGCTTCCGGGTAGAGGCGCACTCGTGAAGGTCGGTGATTGTTGACTGCCCGGAAGGGGGATGGATTGCCCATAGGCGCTTATCGCGGCAAGGAAAGCCGTCGGCACAACGATAAATCGCCTGCTTTTGCTGTGCCTTGCCAATTTCTGTAAGTGGTGATTCATACTGAGCGACAAGCCCCGATAATTGCCCGACGACATTGCCGAATTCTAGCAGCTTGATTTCTGCTATTCGCGCCACAGGCTGTGCTACGATGAATTTCCATAGAGAGCGGATAGTTTCTCATCAAACTAAGTTTTTGCTGCATCAAAATTTCGAGTCAATTTCAGCTTGAGCCTGGTAAACGGCGAAGCTTTGCCGGCCAAGCAACAGAGTACTTTCCGGAGGTCCAGGTGGTTCGCAAAAGCGCCAAGAAAATGCGTATTGTCTCTTTCGTTATGGCCCTTGCAGTGTTTGGCTCGGGATGCCCTGTAGCCATGGCGGAAGTCCACGAAGAGACAAGAGACGTCTCCACCCAGTCGGCCTCAGTGCTGCCGCCTTCGCTCCAGACGCAGCCGGCAAATCTCATTGACCCCACCGAGCGCGCTTTTGTCAGCCGCTGGCTCAAATCCGGTCAATATTTGCCGACCAATGAAATCAAGCCGGGCATGCAGGGCTATGGACTGACGGTCTTCCAGGGCAATAAAGTTGAGCGCTTCGAAGTCACCGTCATTGGTGTGGTGAAGAAAGTGCTCAGTGGACGAGACGCGATATTAGTCCGTCTTTCCGGCACAAGCATGGGCAAAAACACCGTCATACGGGGCATGTCCGGCAGCCCTGTCTATATAGGCGGCAAACTCGTGGGTGCCATATCATATGGGTTTGACTTCTCTCGCGAGCCCATTGTCGGCATCACGCCTATTGTCGACATGCTCGACGCCCTTGCAGCAAGCGAAGGCGAGCCGAGCGAGCCATCGCGCATTTCTCGTATCAGACTAGAAAGCGAATCGGACATTGCGCAGGCAAAAGGTATGGAACGGTCATTTGCGTCCGGGGGCTCACCTCGGCTGGTGCCTCTAATGGCGCCAGTGGCGCTGGCTGGCTTTTCCTCGCGAGCGGAGACATTTCTGCAAGACCGCTTCAAGCAGATTGGGCTTGCCGTAAGCTCCGGGGCAGCAGGAGCGCTGGACGAGACGCTGATTCCAAGAAACCCGAAAAAAAACAGCAACGGAAAAGGCAAGCTCAGTCAGGCAGTCTCGCTGGAAAACGCCAATCCGGACTGCATACGTCCTGGCAGCGCCGTAGCCGTCATGCTGACCACGGGTGATTTCTCAGCTTCGGCTACAGGCACGGCAACAACCACATTTGGCGGCAAAGTTCTTGCTTTTGGCCATCCCTTCCTGCAGGCGGGACCGGTGGATTTTCCAATGGCAACAGCCTTTATCCATCAAGTTTTGCCCAACCTTGCGGTTTCGTTCAAAGTGGCCTCACCGGTGAGGATTGTGGGCTCCGTGGTATCCGATCGACCATGGTCAGTCGGCGGACAAGTGGGGCGCTTCTCCAAGCTGATTCCCGCTACGTATTCCGTCACAGATCGCACTCGCAAAGTAAAGCGCACCTACAAATGCCAGGTGGTCAATCATCCGGATCTCACGCCCGATCTGCTTGCTGCCACCGCCATGTCGGCAATCGACGCTACCCATCAGTCTTCCGCACCATATGTGGTGCAAGTCGAAAGCACCATCGACACAGACAAAGCCGGGCAGATCCACCGCCACGATCAATTCTCCAGCAATTTCACACCGCATACGACCTCCGAGCTGGCAAAGCTGTTTCGCCCCGGCGGAGACTCCGTCGGCTCTTTTCTCAAGCATACGGCCGACAGAGTGATCAACAACGATTTTGAAAAAGCGGCGGTGAAGAGTGTAAACATGGATATCGTTCTTGAAGACGGGCACAAGACTGCGCGTCTTGAACGCATTTATGTCGACAAGCCTGTCGTGGAGCCGGGCGAGACTGTAAACGTGCATTGCTTGCTGCGCCCGTATAATGAGCCAAAGGTTGTGCGCACGCTTTCATTGAAAGTGCCGCGGGATGTGCCTGACGGCAACATTCTCATCGGCGTGGCGGCAGGCGATCAGATTGACTCGCTGCGCAAGAGGATGGGATTATCAGACCCCACACCGGAGAACCTTTCTCAGGTAGCAGAGCGCATTCGCGAGGCAGGACGGGGCGACGCCATCGAGGCCGTCATGGCGCTGCCCGAGCAGTCCTTGTTTCTTTCCGGCAAGCGCATTGTCGGACCGCCCGCGCACTGGCTGAAGCTGTTCTTCTCCGATCGCCATACGCGCGGACCAGCACTGGTAAAGGGTGAGGTGCGAGCACGGTCGGTTGAGAATTGGCTGGTTGACGGCAATCATCTCATGACCGTCGAGGTAAGGAGGGAAGACAAGACCCTTGCGCATTCCACACCATATACGGTTACACCCTTTGGCGCCCATGGCCCGACCGACGGCATCTACATGACGGAAACCGCCAGAAAAACTCTGGAAAGCTCGCGCAAAACAGATGCTTCTCAAATATCATCGTCCATCCAGATAAACATCGGCGGCGCATCGGCGTCACCATCTTCGACGCCGGAAACGAAAACACAATCTGTAAGCACTGCCCAACCGTGGAATCCGGCCAAGAGCTACCCTCACATGCGCTCGCTCTTGGCCTGGCGACAATCAACAGAAGATGACTTCAAAAACGGCAAAAGCAGCGAATGTACCATAGACAGCAGAGGAAGACTGAGCCCGGGTTTCCATGAAGCAGCAAAGTCGACGCTTGATACGGAGCAAAACATCTGGTCTTGTGTCTATGCCAAAGATCACTTCTGGTTCAGCGCCAAAGACAGGCTTTATAAATGGAAGGGCGACAAGGGCGCTCCTCAGCTGGTAGCCGCCACGGGCGCAGCTTTTGTTCCTGCCATTGCCGCAAGCTCCAGGGGCACCATATATGCTGCCCTTGTGCCCAACGGCACTGTGGTCGAGATTTCCGACGATGGCACTGCACATAATACCAAGAGCGCCAAGCACCCGGTAGTGATGAAGCTGGACGAACCGATTATCACCTCCTTATGCGTGGATGATAAGGACAACCTCTACGCGGGGGTTGCAGGAACAGGCAAGGTGTATAAATGGGATCGAAGCAGCAACACGATGTCCACCGTCTTCGATTCGGGACAGGCGCATGTCACGTGCTTGACGTTCAATAAAGCGGAGCGCAGGATTTATGTAGGAACAGGCGAAAAAGGCGCTGTCTACAGCTTCAGCGACAAGGACAGCGTAAAAGCCGAATATCAAACCGCCGATCACATTGTCACGGGCGCAATCAAAGACGCAAGCGGCAATCTGTATGTGACGACCGCCGGCCAGGGACATCTCCTGAGAGTGAAACCTTCGGGAGAGACCGATACGCTGGCCACCAGCGAGGCATTTTATACGCTTCTATACGATCCGGAAACCGACACAGCCGTTGCAGGAGATGCGGAAGGCGACGTCACACAGGCGCAGAAGGACAAGGTGTCCAACACCTCATACTTCGTGCCCGTGTACCATACCGAAGAAGAAGCTGTGGTGGCCATGGCCGCGGACGGCCGTGGTCGTCTCTTTGTCAGCACGAGTAATTTGCCGTCAGTGCGTTTGTTCGAGATGCGTCCCTCATCGAAAGCGACATACAGCTCACCCATTCGAGACGCGCAGCGTCCCGCACAATGGTCCAAGTTGCGAGCATTCAACAATCTCTCCGTGATGGATGAGGCAATGATTCGCGCCCTCAGGGTGGAAACGCGCACCGGCAACACGTCGCAGCCTGACTCGAGCTGGTCTAACTGGACCGACTGCGAGGCGCAAAGCGACGGTTTTGCCATCAAGTCCCCGCCAGGCCGCTTTTTCCAGTACCGCATCGCCTGGAAACAAGAAAGCAGAGCTCAGGCTGCCAGCAGCAAAAACATCGCCTCCAATGGCGAACCGCCTACGGTGCGAAAGGTCGAGGTAACTTATTTGCCCACCAACGCCACTCCGTACATGAGCAATATCTCGCTTGTAGCCGGCTCGCATCTCTCAGGCAAACAAGATGTGTCGGTGACGGGCGCCGATCCGGATCAGGACAATCTCCTTTTCTCGCTGGAAATATCCGCTGACGGCGGCAAGACATGGAAGAAACTGGCAACCGACATAAGGTCTAAAAAAGCCGACGTCATCGCCAAGGCCAAATCAAACACAGGCTCGAAGAAAGCCAAAGAGGAAAGCGATGAGGATGGGAAATCGCCGGACAGGGAGGCGGCAAAGAAAACGGACAGCGACGCGAAAGAGGCAGCAAGCGATGTAAAGTCATCGTCGTCGGATAAGAGCAAGGACGACGCACAGGATGAGAAATCCAAGATAACGCCCGGCGGGAAAGCAAGCGATAAATCCGACTGCCGTGACGACGAAGAGGGCGAAAAATCAAGCGGCAAGAAAGAGGCGAAGAAGACGTCACACAACGACACTGCTCACAAAGCAACGGCTGATATGGCAAGGGCCAAGCCGAAGCCAAAGGCAGACAACCATGCGCCAGACACGGAGAAGACCAAGACTGAGCCGCAGGCTGACAGTGCCACTAAAGCTGCCCAGGCAAAAACTGCTGTCAAGCCGCCAAGCCCGGCAAAAATAGGCGCCGCACAGAGCGAATCTCAAGATGCCACGGAAAAATTCACCTACGAATGGGACACGAGCAAATTCAAGGATGGAACCTATATGGTGAAATTGGTTGTCTCCGACAGGCTGTCCAATCCAGATGGTTTCCAGCAAGTAGAAAGAATTGGATCTGTGATAATAGACAACACTCCGCCCAAGATTGAGTCGGTAGTACTGACGCGCGGCCCGTCCGGCGAAAACACGCTTGAAGTCAAGGTTGAAGACTTGCTCTCACCGATATCCAATGCCATCTATCGCATCGAAGACGGACCATCGTTTGCCCTGGGGGGCGGCGCGGGAGCAACGGATTCGCTCGCGCCTTCTCTCAAGGCGGAAGTGAAATTTATGGAGAAGGGAGCAAATAAAGTTGTCGTTGAAGTCAGCGATCTCGCCGGCAACACAACCACCAAAACGGTCTCCCTTTCCGCCAAATAGAAAGGATAGCCAGTTGTCCGTGCAAAAACTCTTTCGCACAAAATCCGCCAAATTGCTGGTGGAGGAAGCTTGCAGCGAAGGTCGGCAAATGAAAAAGAGCCTCTCGGCTCTCGATCTCATTGCCTTTGGAATCGGCGCCACAATCGGCTCGGGCATTTTTGCCTTGACGGGCACGGCAGCAGCGGGACAAGCGACGCTGCACAAAGATGTATGGTCGACACCAATCATCAACTTTCTCATTGGTTCTCCTATAGGACGTGAAGGGGCGGGACCGGCCATTGTCATTTCTTTCCTGATAGCCGCCCTTGCTTGCGGATTTGCCGCCCTTTGCTATGCAGAATTGGCGGCCATGATTCCTGTTTCGGGCTCAGCATATACCTTTGCTTATGCCGCGCTCGGCCAGCTCATAGCCTGGATAATCGGTTGGGATCTCATACTCGAATATGCGGTCGGAAATATTGCCGTAGCAGTAAGCTGGTCCGATCACTTCCTGCATCTTTTTCACGGGCTGACGGGCATGAAATTGCCTTTGTGGCTTACGGCCGATGCGGCGACTGCTATCAGTCGGGCAAATGCCATTAAAAGCGACGGCGCGCTTGCCGCCTTTTATTCCACGATCGATCTTCCCCATGTGGCGGGTCATGCCTTCGCAATGAATGTGCCGGCCTTTGTCATAGTTATGCTCATCACCTGGGTGCTTGTCATAGGCGTGCAAGAAAGTGCAATCGTCAACACAATCGCCGTCATTTTGAAAGTAGCAGTCGTTTTGTTCTTCATCTTCTACGGAATGGGATTTGTGCATCCTGAGAACTGGGTGCCTTTTGCTCCCAGCGGATTGGCCGGCATCATGGGTGGTGCAGCAATTGTCTTTTTCAGCTTTATTGGTTTTGATGCCGTAAGCTCGACAGCCGAAGAGACGAAGAACCCTCAGCGCGACATGCCAACAGGAATGCTTGGCAGCCTTCTCATTTGCACATTGCTTTATGCTGGCGTTTCCCTTGTATTGACAGGGATTTTGCCGTATCAAAAATACGCCAATGACGCCGCGCCGGTTGCCTCGGCTATCGCCGCCACCGGGCAACCCTGGGCCCACAGCCTGGTTGCGATGGGCGCGCTTGCTGGAATGACCTCGGTTTTGCTCGTGTTTCAGCTTGGTCAACCGCGCATCTTCATGGCCATGGCACGCGACGGGCTTTTACCGAAAATATTTTCCCAGCTTCATCCCGTCTACCGAACTCCCTTTATTCCAACCATCCTCACAGGCGTCTTTGTTGCTTTGCTTGCCATGTTTGTGGACATAGGGCAGGCGGCGGAGCTGACGAATATCGGCACCTTGGCAGCGTTCATCATCGTCTGCGGCGGTGTGATAGTGCTGAGGAAAGTGGATCCCGATCATCCGCGTCCATTCCGCTGCCCCTGGATGCCGGTTATTCCTGTCTTGGGCATTGTCTCCTGCTTTATTCTCATGCTCAGTCTGCCGATAATCACCTGGATCCGGTTTATCGGCTGGATGGCGGTTGGCACTGCGATTTACTTTTCTTACGGCTACCGGCAATCAAACGCGGCTGAGTTGTAGACGATAACAGAAGGGAGGAAAGTCTCCTTTCCTCCCCTTTTTACTCTGCCGATGTTGACAGACTATATCTAAGGACGTCTACTTGATGGTGACTTCCTTGCCGCCGCGCATGGATTCGGTCTTGGAGACACGGGTTTTCATGCCCGGAATGTGGCTCTCGATCGAACCTGCCGAGACGGGAATTCTCATCGCCTGCTCGACTTTCGGAACGCTGACGAAGAGAATGCCGCGATCCAGGCGAGCTTCGATTTGCTCTTCGAGAATTTCGTTTTCGAAGACGAATTCGCGAATGAGATAGCAGGGCAGCTCTTTGCGGAGGACTGCAGCTTTCTCTTCGAACATCGCCGGCGTGCGCTTGGCGATGAGGGTGAGAATGTTCTCTTCCACTTTCAGCTCGACATCATCGAGCACCACGCCGGGAAGGGCGATCTCGAGGAGATATTGCTCATCGAGTTCGAGAATGTCGGTTTCGGGAGTTCTGTATCCCACATTTTGCCAGTTCCAGGGTGTTACCGATTCATAGCCAAGGTGATGATGGAACAGACGGCTGTTGAAAAAGCGATTTTGCCGTCTGAAGGCAAATGGTGTTTGGTATTCACGTTGTGTTCTGGTGTACAACATCGGATTACTCCTCCTGTTCTGTTGATTCGGTGTATCAGCGTTTACGCCAAAGCCGTGCCGGGCTGGACATACGTCAAAACCCAGACTTAATGCGCTTTTTGCGCCGCCGTTCGAACTCCGTGCTCACCATAGTATCGCTCCAAGCGGCATCATAAGCCGTTTTTCACGATCTATTCGGCTTTCGTCTTGGGAACCTGAGAACTATGTCATCATCAACATTTTGGGATTTAATGAAAACCCTCAAAATAACAGGAAACTCACCATAAGCGGCGCAACAAATTAAGGCGGTCACATGAGACGCCCTAGAAGCCCATTACCAGAAGCACAAGGGATATCGAGTCCTAATGCGGGTTAATGCATTCATAGCCGGAAAAGCAATTGCATCATTGGGAGCGAGCGACATTGGCGCTTTTCGCACTGCCGCCGGACCTTTGCCCTGCCTTAAGGGCGGGCAATTTGGGCATGGCCCTTTTCTTGCTTGCTTCCAGCCTGTCCGTGAGAAATTGGAGAGACTGCTTCATGCCGTCCAGCTCACCTTTTTGCAAGACAAGTGTCTTCTCAGCCTCCCTCGCCTCTCGGGCTGCGGCTTCGAGCTCCCGCTTGCTCACGACTCCTTCCTGGAAGAGGGATTCAAATTGCTCTGCCCTTCGCTTTCGTTCGCTAAGTTGCTTTTCCAGCTCATCCACTTCCTCTTTCAGCAGGTGGAGGCGTTTTGTAAGCTCAGCCTTTTGCTCCGCCAAATTCTTGCCGGCAAGAAAGCCATACGGCACGGGATATGACATTTCCAAATCAATAGTTGAAGGCACGATGGGAGGAGGCGGAGGAACAAGAGTGACCCTTGAAGGGCCGCCCGCCGGCAGTGGTCGTTTTGCCTTCTTGCCTTGGGAATTGGGATCGTTGTCGCCTTCCTTATATGATTTGGAGCCGGCTCTTTCTTCTCTTGGTGATTGCCCACCGGAGCGCAGAATTTGCCTGGATGCGGATTTCTTATCCGGCGCCCGAGCGGCTTTTGAGTCAGGCGAGCGAGGATTCTCTTTGCCCCTTTCTGCATTCGCCGCTGATTCTTTGATGGGGGGACTCTGACAGCCGGAAGCATGAGCAGCAAGACAAAGCACCCACACGCCTGACGACAGCAATACCAGAGCGCTTATCAGGCGGCGCAAGGGCAATCTCATGAATACAATTTGTGTCGGGACTGGTTTTCGCATATGCTGATCCTGTCGATTATTGTACTCTTGTAGGTTGTCATCCGCTGGAAGAGGCGCCAGCGACCAAGGACATATCAATAGCAAGGCATCCATCCTATGAGCCCGAAACAAAACATATCTCTTCTATTTCTTGGTGACATCATCGGCCGCCCGGGGCGGCAGGTCGTGAGGCGATACCTGCAAGACCTTGAGCCCAAGCCGGATCTTATTATCGCCAATGCCGAAAATGCGGCTCATGGTTTCGGTACCACTGAATCGAATCTGGATGAGCTGAAGGGCTATGGCGTCGTCGTTTTCACCGGCGGTAATCATACTTTCGATCGCAAGGAGACGCTGGAATTCATTAGTCGCCAGCCTAATATGCTCAGGCCGGCAAACTATCCCCAGGGAACGCCGGGGAAGGGATTTTGTGTCGTGGAAGCTGCCGGCGCCAAAATCGGCGTACTGAATTTGATGGGACGTGTCTTCATGGAGCCGCTCGAGTCACCATTTGTAGTGGCAGATCAGATTCTGCCTCGCCTGAAGGAAGAAGCCCAAATCGTGATCGTCGACATACATGCCGAGGCGACGGCGGAAAAGATTGCTATGGGATGGTACCTGGACGGCCGCGTCTCGGCGGTCCTGGGCACGCACACGCATGTGCAAACGGCAGACGATCGCATCCTGCCCGGCGGAACAGCCTATATAACGGATGCAGGATGTTGCGGACCGTTTGAAGGCATCATCGGCATGGAACGGGAAGGTGTTTTTCGACGTTTGATAAAGCAATTGCCGACACGCTTTGAAGTAGCGCCAGGTCCTGCTATGTTGAACGGCGTGCGCGTAATCATAGATTCGTCCTCGGGCAAAGCTGTCGGCATCGAGCGGGTGCAATATCGCGAATCAGAGCAAATATCCGAGAAGAGCACACAAGAAATCATGTCTATTGGATAGCTCAATCGATCATCATGCGTTTCGACCTTCATCTGCACACCCATCACTCGGACGGCAATTGGTCGCCGGCGGAGCTTGTGGAACATGCCATCAAGCTCAAGCTCACTCATGTCGCCATCACCGATCATGATACTGTTTCCGGTATCAGAGAAGCAGAAGAAGCAGCGCGCGATCGCCTGATCGTCATTCCTGGAGTCGAGATAAACACTATCTGGACGAATGAAGACGGCAGGCGGGAGGACGTTCATATACTCGGTTACTTCATCGACGATAAAAATCCCGCTCTGCTCAAATTGCTCAAGAAGCAAAGGCAGGCGAGGATGGATCATATTCGCAGCTTCATCTTACGGCTGAAAGAAGAGGGCATCGAGCTCTCAATCGAAGCAATCGAGCGCTGTGCCGGCGAGGGCTCAATCGGCAAGGCACACATCACTGAGGCAATTGTCGAAGCCGGATTAGCACCCGATACCAGCGAGGCTTATGAGAAATTCCTGACCAGAAATTCGCCCTATTTTGTTGAGCGCGCCAGCGTCACGCCGGAAGAAGCGATTGACGCCATAAATTCTGCCGGTGGTCTTTCGTCAATCGCGCATCCGGGCAAGGGCGAACATATGAAGCACTTGATTTTGCATCTCAAGTCGCGCGGGCTAAGCGCAATCGAGGCCTTTCATCGCATCCATTCCGTCGATGTCGTGAAAAGCTACATCCGCTTTGCCAATCGCAATTCTCTGCTCATCACCGGCGGGTCCGATTGCCACGGACCTTATGGAGAATTCCCGCCCTCAATTGGCTCGATTAAACTTCCCGAAGACATTTTGCGAGACCTGATAGCGGCCAGCGGGCGACAGAAAGTGCCTGTGTGAAAAGGCAAATTCGCAGTCAGAGCACCTTTTCAATTTTGCTCTTCAATTCTCCGCTCTCCAGCTCGCCGACATGGCTCGCCGCCATCTTTCCCTCACGATCGAGAATGACTTCCAAAGGAATGTAACCTCGATAATAGGTCTTGATCAGTTTCACGGCATCTTGATTAGCCGGATGATCCACATCGACAAGTATCACTTTCAATTTCCCTTGATAGCGTTTATGAATGTCAACGAGGCGTTTTGCCTGGCGATTAGTGTTCAAGTCGCCTGAAGCGCCAAAAAAAATGAGCGACGGTTTCCCGGCCTCCACTTTCATATCATCGATATTGTCGGCAACGATGGGAAACCCATTGTCCAGGTCTTGCACAAAGGAAATTCCCTCCCTCAAGCGCAAGTTTTCGGCAGCAAAGGCAAAGGGCGCGAGCAAGAAAGCAAAGAGAACGAAGGCGGCAATAAAGAGAGCGCCGAAATTACTTTCTCCACCGGCAATGGCAAATTTCACAACAACAATCTCTTGTCTCAGGTGAGCCTTTTATTTTAGACCGCAGAAGCGACTTCGATGTTCCGGACGCCGCTTGCGGTTGCCAAGAACAAATACTGCGCAAGCTTCATGGCAAAGAGCAAGAAACCGCAGTCAGAACCGGGCGACAAAACGCCTCCAGTCGCCTGGTTATGAATTGAGATCGCGAATCTCATCCTGATTGAAATCGCTGGCTTTCAAATTGTGGACGAAGCGAGCCCATTTTTGCTGATCGTAGCTCTGGCAATATTCATACAGGCTCTTTAGCAGCCTGCGTCCTGATTGAGAGCTGCCCTTAAAAATGAGCGACTGCCCGTCAATTGCAGCCACGAATGATGTTTTGAAGCCATGAAAAGAAGACTTCGCCGGCGCTACAGAAATCTCGCAATGAAGGACTCTGTCTACGTTTGTAATCGCAGGTGAACTGAGTCGTTCTTTGAGCCATTGCGCAAGCACATCAACCGCCGGCTTTTTCGGATCGGCGATACGCAAATAGTCGGCGAACGCTTCCAAAATCACGTCCGTAATTCCTTTCCAGCGTTAACGTAATGGCCTTCTTTTGCGAATATATCACAGGTAGACAAGTGGGGGAGCGCCAAATGTTCGTTAATTTCCAGACTTTGTGCCAGCCGAACTTCACCTGACAACCAGGGTGACGAAAGGTCCTTTCTTATCGGACATAGATAATTAAAGTTTTGCAAGTGATTATCGCAATGGTTATAAAGCGATATAATGGGGCCACTTGAGGGCGCAATGACTCAAGATTCCTTTCACCTTTGCTCAATAGCCGGTCTTCATTGCCGTCAAAAAGACCTCATACAGTTAAGGTCCGGCACAGAACAGGTCCTCAGCGAATAATTGAGCGGCGGGCAGCCCTAAAAGGCATAACTTCTTGAACGCGCCTCAAAGTGGTAGGGAACCACAAACTTTTTAGTGCCTTGAGAATTTCGGAGAAGACTCATAGTTAAGTCGATTGCAGGTCTGAAAAGACTGGATGAATGCGCTTACGACAAAACACAAATGCTTGCCCATGCGGCAAGCGAGGATATTTCGCGCGCACTGGATCAGCTTCTCGATCATGTTTTGAAACCCGGCCAATATATCGGCAATGAATGGGGGGCACGGCGCAAATCATTCCGAGAGGCGCAGGTCCGGTTAGCGCTTGCGTTCCCAGATCTTTACGAGCTTGGCATGTCCAATTTCGGGTTGAAGATTCTTTATCAAATTGTCAACGACCACGCCGGTTTCATGTGCGATCGGTCATATGCGCCCCAGGATGACATGGAAGCGCTGCTCAGATCCAATTGTGTGCCGCTCTGGGGATGGGAATCGCGCGAGCCGCTCAGGCACTTCGATCTTTTGGGTTTTTCCCTTCAGTATGAGCTCACTTACACAAACGTGCTCAACATGCTGGATCTCGCCGGCTTGAACGTCAGGCGTGAAGAAAGATCTGCACTTTTCCCCCTCGTCTTTGGGGGCGGTCCGTCCTCGGTGAATCCCGAGCCCATGGCGCCGTTCATGGATTTCTTCCTGATTGGCGACGGCGAGCAGTCGCTTATTCAAGTCATGCAATTGCTGAACGCCTTCAAAGATGAGCTTGAAAACAAAGGCGAAAGCGATCACCTTCCAGAGGAGGCGCTGAAAGCTGAGCTGTTGCAACGAATGGCAGAGACGGTGCCTGGTGTCTACGTGCCTTCCTTATACAAAGAGGTCGCCGGCAGTGCCAAGGTCGTTCCAATCGCCGAGCGAATCCCCGAACGCGTGCTCAGGCAAGTAGTTCCTCTAAGCGATCAAAATCAGCCGACAAAAAGCATTGTGCCATACCTGGCCCTCGTGCACGACAGAGAAGTGCTGGAAGTAAGACGCGGTTGCGATCGCGGATGCAGGTTCTGCCAGCCTGGCTATACATTTTTGCCCGTGCGGGAGCGGTCAACCGACGATCTTTTGCGATTGTCCAAAGAAGCGCTCGCACACTCGGGCAACGACGAATATTCGCTGCTTTCACTTTGCGTCAGCGACTACACCAGTTTGCATGATTCCGTTCGCGCTCTCAACGCCGAGCACTCGCAACGGCGCTCATCGCTTTCATTTCCCAGTCAGCGCGCCGATCGAATGAATCTGGACATCGCTGAAGAGCTGAAGGTGGTGCGTAAAAGTGGTATCACATTGGCACCGGAAGCAGGCAGCGAGCGATTGCGTCAGGTCATCAACAAAGGTCTTTCCCACAATCAGATTATCTCGGCCATCGAGGCGGCATATCGTTCGGGCTGGACGGCGGTCAAACTGTACTTCATGTGCGGCTTGCCTACAGAAAGAGATGAGGATCTGAAAGGCATCATCGACATTCTCAAGGAAGCAACTGCTCATTGCCGCGCCATAAGAAAAGCTGAGCCTGCCGCCTACCGCCGGGGAATTGAGTTCACCTGCACAATCTCCAATTTCGTACCCAAGCCGTTCACGCCATTCCAATGGTACGGGCAAATTACGCGTGCCGAGACGAGCCGTCGTCATCAAGTTCTCAAGCAATGCCTCAAGGAATCCGGACTGAAAAATGTGACACTCAATCTTACCGACCCTGAAATCAGCCTGCTCGAGGCTGTAATTTCGCGGGGCGACAGACAGATTGGCGAACTCATATATGCGGTGTGGAAAGATGGCGCCGTATTTGATGCCTGGGACGATAAATTCAAACCTGAGTTGTGGCACCGCGCTGCCAAGCGTATGGGCCTGGACCTGGAGTCCCTTGCCTCTTTCGATCGCCAGGTCGGCAGCGAACAGCCATGGGACATCGTGCATATCGGTCTTCAAGACTGGTGGCTGGTGAAAGAGTGGGAAAAGGCAATGCAAAGCCTGGAAACAGCCCCCTGCACGGAAAATCTCTGTCACGCCTGCGGGGTCTGCACCGAGCTCACGACCACACATCTTCTTTCGCAACCTAAGGCACAAGTGTTGAAGCGGAACCCATTCGTCAAAGAACTGGCTGCCAATGACGACGGCGATCATCACCCCTCTCTTTTCTTCACTAAGCCTCCGCAAACAAAAGAGAGCCAGAGCCAGCAAATCATCAGATTCGAGTTCCACAAAATCGGCGAACTCAGGTACATATCGCACCTCGATCTGCAAAATCTGCTCGCCAGGGCGGCGCGGCGAGCCATGATTCCCATTGCTTACAGTCAGGGTTTCAATCCCAGCCCTCGCCTTATTTTGGCTCAGCCTTTGCCTTTATTCCAGGAAGGAACGGCAGAGGTCGGTCAGGTCGAGCTTTCGTCTTTCCTGGAGGAAGCACGCTTCATCGAGCTCATAAATGCAAAATTGCCGCCGGAAGTACAAATAACGCGCGCCAGGACAGCGGCTAAAACCTCCGCTTCTCTGGCGTCCCATGTAGAATCCGCGCATTATACGGCGCAAATCAAGAGTTTTAACGGGTCGTCACTGTCGCCTCGCCAAAAAGAAGGTGAAACGGTCTCTTACGAGGGCGTCAATTCGCCTGGCGCAGGAGGCAAGGACTGGCTCAGCCAAAAGATAGAGGCATTGAACAATGCTTCTACGCTGCCGGTGCCGCTCCCAGACGGAAAGTGCAAAGACATTCGACCGGGAGTTTTTTCTCTCACCGTGCTAAATGAGCCTCGAGCCACGCTTAAATTCGAGCTGGCGACAGGCCCTAATTTGCACGTCAAGCCAGGAGAGCTACTCGCGCTCGTCGCAGAGAATGCTACCTGGAAGGTGACACGAACACAAATCAATGCAAAAGGCGGAGTCAGTCTCTATGAGGTTTAAGAACGCCATAACGCGAGCCGATAGCCCGAGAGATCTATTGAGCCTCCAAATTACCTATTTTCAATTTGCGACTTAGAAGAGGAGTCTTATGAAGAAGTCACTAATTATTTCCGAACAAGACAACATAGGGGCCATTCTTGAGAATGAGCGCGTTGTCGAGTTCTTTGTCAATCGCGGAGAGCTCTTGCTGGGTGACATTTATACGGCAGTGGTGGAAAACATCCTGCCGGGCATCGACGCTGCATTCGTCAACCTCGGCAAAGACAAAATGGGATTTCTCCACGCCAACGACGTTCCGGGTCAAGGCCCGTTAAAAGAGCGCCTGGTGCCCAAGCAAAAACTCCTCGTGCAGATCACGAAGGAGCCGACCGGGCACAAGGGTCCGCGAGTGTCCACCGCCATTAGCCTCCCTGGTCGCTTCCTTGTTCTGGTGCCGGAAGAAAGGGGAGTGTCCATCTCTCGCCGCATCAGCGAAGCTCGCGAACGGGCACGCCTGAAGTCTGTGGTCAATTTGATGAAACCACCCGGCGTCGGGCTAATCATCCGCACAGAAGCAAAAGGACAAAATGAAAACGAATTGTTCGAAGACTTCGAGCTGCTCTGGGACCGCTGGCAAACGGTGGTCTCCGAGGCCGAAGCAGCAATCGGCCCGGCCTTGATCTATCGGGATCAGGATCTTTTGTACCGCGTCATCCGCGATGCCTACTCTCATGACGTTGCAGAAATTATCGTCGACAGTCCTGATGGTCAAAGGCGGGCTCAGGAGTATCTGGAAGGATGGGCAAGCAAAAACACCAAAGTTTTTCATCATCCGGGCGAAGACAATATGCTCGTTGCAAAAGGAGTCGACAAAGAAATTGAGGCCGCGCTTTCCGATCGCGTCGAGCTGCCGTCCGGAGGTCACCTCAATATTCAGCCCACCGAGGCATTGACTGTCATCGACGTCAACTCCGGCCGTTTCACGAGCTCGCGCACGCAAGCAGAAACAGTACGCAGAACCAATCTGGAAGCGGCACAAGAAATTTCGCGCCAGCTTCGGTTGCGGAACATCGGCGGCATGGTCATTGTTGATTTCATCGACATGGACAGCCGCAAGGATCAACAGCAAGTGCTGGAGATCTTCCAGAGAGCTCTGGAAGAAGATCGGGCCAAGCCGCAGATAGGACAGCTTTCCGATCTGGGTCTTGTCGAGCTGACACGGCGCCGACAGGGACAGAGCCTGAGAGAGTTGTTTACCGTCCATTGCGCATCTTGCCAGGGAATGGGCGTCGTGCCGACATTGGAGATTGGACCGCTACACGATCGCAAAGTCATCACATTTAAACCGCATGAAGAGGAAGTCGTCAACAAAGGTAAAAGCTCTGCTCGCCGTGGCTCAAAGCCGCAAGGAGCGGTATTGAAGGCCGCATCCGTTATGAGCGGTCGTGTTTTGCCGACGGTGGAGGAAGTCAGCCCTTTTGACGAGGGCCTGGAATTTGTTCCGGAAGAAATTCTGGAGCAGGTTCCGGATGACCTTCTCGACGAGAGACACAGCAAAACCGCCCTCAAGCATGGTGCCTTCGCCGATGAGGGCGCGGTGGAAGAAGGACTCGAAGAGGCGGAGTTGATTGATGCCGACAGTGAAGACATGACGGTCGAGCTGCAGACGGAAAGCTTCGCGCCACCGACCTCGCTTTTTGAAGAGAGCCTCATCGAAGATGACGAATCGTCCCTCGGCGAGCTGGACGAAAACATATCTGCTGTCGAGCGCGTTTTCCACGAGCTCGACAATCCACGCCCGCAAGCCAGCCCGCAAGCAAATGCCGTCGAAGAACCGGAGACATTTGTTGTGATAGGCAGCGAAGCGGCTCTTTCTTCAGAACAAGCCCCATATCAAGCCACCATCCAGGAAGAGGAGGAAGAAGAGCTCGGTGACTATGAGACGGAAGTCGATCCCATAACCGGCATCTACCGCCTGAAGCCGCGAGTTAAAGAGGTGCAAGAGGAAGGGTCGGCAGTGCGGAGCGATGCCGGTGTCGAGTCCTGGACAACTAGCAATCAGAGTGAAAGCACGATAGAAAGCAGGGATGAGGAAACCTCTTCAGGATGGCGCGATGATCAATCCGAGGCGGAAAGTCAGCCTACGGAGCTTCAGACTGCCTCCGGTTTTGAAGGCTCCTTCCAAGAAGAGGAGAGCCTGGAAGACGAAGGGAAAGCAGACGCCGGACCAACAGAAGCCAGTGACGAACGGACAGAAGAGGAGTATGATTCCTTCCGTCAACTGAAGCTCAATGTGCCTTCCGATATGCATTCCGAGCCGATGCCCGTCAACCACACCTTGGGCGAGGGCGGCGGCGAGCAGCGCACCGAATTCGGAAGAGAAACCGGTGAAGAATAACTGGCGATCTGCAATTCATCACCAACTGGAGTACAGATCGAATTTTTGAGAGGGCAGGTCGTGTCAGAAAAATCTCCAAACTTCTGACAGTGCAGGTCGTGTCAGAAAAATCTCCAAACTTCTGACATGGGTGCGTGTCATTCAGAACGTCGCTGACGGGCCATAGACAGCGAAAAGCCAAAGCGCACCGCAGATGATGTCATCTCGGGAGGCAAAATGCTTGCTTCCACATTGGCCTGATTGTCCTGGCGCAACAACTCATGAACAAAAGTTATGTCCTGAGTGAATTTCTGGTCCTCCACATAAAACGCACCACAAAACTGGCCTTTGTAGACAAAAACAAGACAGGTGGCTGCCGTTGAA
>DATNRC010000278.1:0-12926 GCA_036703705.1 Candidatus Obscuribacterales bacterium | reverse complement strand
ATGCACATGGCAGCCGGCACGCAAGATGCGATGAAGAAAGTGCTCTTCGGAGCAGCCGGTGTCACCGGCGGATTGGCAACACCCGGTTGCATCAACTGGCTCGTTGCATCCGCTCGCGATGCCAACCTGTTCAGCTAAGCAGAATTTTTCCCCCGCCAACGCCAGCCAGAGACCTCCCGAAAGGGGGGTTTTTGGTCTTTGTCTAGTACATAATGTGCTACAGTGCCAGGTCGGGAGGAAACGAAAATCGTACTGGACGAAAGACAAAGGGAACGCTTTCGCGATTTGCTGTCGCTGCCCGCGGTATCAGATGACTCCATCTCACGCTTGCTGGCCACCCGTGCCGTCGTGCTCGGCGTGAGGGGGTCGGGCGCAAGCGCAGTCAAATCGCTGAAGGATGCCGGCGTCCCCCAGGTTGCTGTCGTTTTGGAAAGAGGTGACGACTATGAGACGCTGGCACCTGATTTGCTCGACCTTGCAGACGGCAATTTCGGTGTCTTGATTCACTCTGCGCCTTTCGATGCGCATAAAGCGGAAGAGCTTATCAGCTCCGGGACGATCGTCATTGATGGGCTGGAAAATTGGCAAGACAAATTGCTCGCCAGCGATGTTTGCATGCAATTGCGCAGACCTTTCATTCACGCCGGCGGGTTTGGACTGCGGCTCCAGTTCTACACGATGAGACCGGGGCTGTCCGCGTGTTTGCGATGTGTCTTTCCGCGGGTGGGCATTGACGATGTGCCTCCCAATTCTCTCAAGCTCTCGTATTTCAAACCGCTGCTGGCGATGATTGGTGCCATTCAAGCCATAGACGCGGTCAAACTGGTAGCCGAGATTGGCGCTACTCAAGGCAACGAATTGTGGAAGTTCGATTTTTTGAGCGGTGAAATTGAAACTGTAAGGGGACTCGATCCCTCGATGGATTGCCCGGATTGCGGCAGATTCATTCGGTGACACTGGCAGGATTGGGCAGCCATCGGCAGCGTTCTAAATCTCCGGCACCAGATCCGGTTTTTCATCGTTGAGAACTTCGTTGGCGACTTTGGTTGAGCAAGTCGATTTTTTCAAAGCGCTAATCACGGCAGCGGATCGCGAGCTGCCAATGCGATTTCTCAACATGGCCTCGAGCAAATTCCATTGCCTTTGTGTTTCTCTTATGGCAAGTCCCCGCGCCACTTTGAAATACGTGCTATCGCCAATCTTCTTCTGACCCTCTTCGGTCGACGGGGTGGATTTGTCCACACCCTTGAAAGAAAGATTGCAAGAGCCGCGTTGAGCCTGAGCCTGTATGACGGTCCAGTCGGCAAGTTCGATGTCGTATGGATCTTTTCCGCCGTTTTCTTGAACTTTCAATTCGAGATAATTTGACTGGCTGTAGAAGTCTTGCAGCGGATGAATCATGAGACCGAAGTGATGCAGAACACGTGCCCGCGCTCGTTCATCAGTGTCGGCGCTTTGGGCGTAATTGAGCAATTTGCGTTTTTCACGATCGACATATGCAAGGCTCTTGACGATATTGCCGTCAGCAAAATGGCGTTGCGAATCGCTTGCCGCTTCCGATCCCTTCTTGTCTTGCGCAACACAGCCTTGAGCGATGATTTTCAGGTTGGCATCACAAACGGTGTCATAAAGCGCTTCTTTGACGATTTGCTCGTGAATTTCCGTGTCTGCTTCTGTGCCGCTGAATGACATGCTTTTGTTTCCCGGAAAAAGGAAACAGAGAACGAGCAATGCCCAGAAGATTCGTTTTTTGATCATGGCTGCCTGAATGACAGGAAATTCTTCTTCCTGCTTTTTTGAAACCAGTCCGAGGGAAGAATCCCTCCAATCAACTCCAATTTTATACGCATATGCGAAGGCTATGCATCGCAGTATCCATGCTATTCGCCGGCTGTCGTATTTGTGCAGGAATTAATCGCGAAAGCGGTTGAGAAAACCTTTCAAGGGTTGATACTTGTGGCGCAGATTTCCTCGAGAGAGCCCAAAAGCCGCAGGAGATAAGGGAAATGACCAGTTTTGATGTTGATTGCATATCCGATGTCGTATCAAATCCCTCAGGCACGCAAGCGAATGCCGTCAGCAAACTTCTCACAGACCTGGACTTCATTGCCTTTGACGTTGAGACGACCGGATTGTCGCCCATAGCCTGCAAATTAGTGGAGCTTTCGGCAGTGCGTTTTCGCCTCGGAAGCAAGGAAACTTCCGTCTTCTCGACACTCATACATCCTGAAACTTCGATTCCTGAGGAGGTGACGGCAATTCATGGCATCACCGACGAAATGGTCAAAGATGCCCCTCCGGCAAAGGACGCCATACCAGCCTTCTTGCAGTTCATCGGTGATGAAAATGCAGTCCTTATCGCCCACAATGCGGCATTTGATGTCGGCTTCTTGAGAGTGGCGGTAGGGCGCCTCGGCATCACCCCGCCCAATAATCCAGTCGTGGATACCCTCCAGCTAGCACGCTGTCTTATTTCGGACGTCCCCAACTACCAACTAAAGACTTTGGCCGAATTCTATGGAGTGGTTTCCGTCGAGTATCACCGAGCTCTTTCAGACAGCTTCCACGTGCGTGAGATTTTTGAGCAAATGACGCGCGGCTCAAAGCAGCAATTGAGCTCGCTGAGCGATCTTGACGACTTCAACTGCCTGATGAGACTGGCTGCCGATGAAACGGAATGGGAAGTGCCGGCGGAATTTGCTGGGCACGCCAGCCAAATAAGAAAAGCTATAGCTGACGGTCTCGAGGTTCGCATGGTTTATCGGGGCGCCGGAACGACCCATCGGCCGCGGGTTGTAAAGCCCCTGGCGCTGCTTGAAAGCCGGGGTAACTTCTACTTAAGCGCCTTTTGCCCGCGGGTCGAGGCGGAAAGAACGTTTAGAATAGACAGAATTCAAAGTCTCCACGTTTTGACCTGATGACCGGCTTGTCCCAGAGGAAACCCCACAATCCGTCAATCACACAGGCGCATTGCGTGAGGCGCTTCAACAGGGCAGCGTCGAATTGCTTGCCTCGCGCGCGTCTAAGGGAATTGCTCGCCCTGGCTGTCGTTGCTTTGATAGGAGCAAGCAGCATCCAGCCTTCGGAGGCATTTCGCTTTTTGAAGCCGGGCTACCCGGCGAAGCCCAGTAAGCCTGGCGCTGATGCGCCGGAGCGCCCGGAAGGTTTGCTTAACGATCTGTCTAAGCCGAAAGCTCCAGCCAAAGAGTTAAAATCGGAAGAAGCCAACCCGCTCGAGTCCGCCCTCAATGAGCTGAGCGCGAGCCAGTCAGGGCTTAATCCCGATGATGCCGCTCTGCCCCTTAACAAGGCCAAAAAGGTCGATCGGCACACCAGGCTCGGTGACGCATTTTTCGCCCGCCGCGATTACACGAACGCTTTGCTTGAATACGAGACCGTCATCAAAACCGACAAAGACAACTTCAAAGCCCACTTCATGTCGGGCAAAGTGCTCATGGCGATGTCGGACTTCCACGAAGCGCTCGTCGAATTCAGCAAAACCGTGGCGCTGCGACCTACCTCCGCCGATGCCCATTTTATGAAGGGCGAGTCGTTGCGCATGCTCGGCAGATATGACGAGGCTTTTAGCGAGTATTCGCGCGCGGTGAAAATCGACAGCGGCAACGCCCTGGCGCATGCCTATCTCGGGGAATGCTATCGCATGCGCGATTTGAACAGATCGGCCATTGACGAATGCAAAAGAGCGATCCGCCTCGATCCGCGCCTGGTCGTCCCTCATTTGATCTTGGCTCAATGTTATGCAGCCGATCGCTTGAAAGAACAATCCATCGAGGAATACAAAAAAGCAATCGCCCTCAATCCCAAAGACGCTGTGGTCCATGCGCGATATGGACTGGCTCTGGGAAACATGGGGCAGTGGAACGTTGCCGTGGAAGAATTCACCAAAGCCACTGAGCTCGATCCGCACTATTCGGAAGGGCATGCCGGGCTGGCATACGCGCTTGCCAACATCGGGCGGCTCAACGAAGCTGTGACAGAAGCGCGGATCGCCGTCAGCCTGGCTCCCAACGATCCTGACACGCACTCGAACCTGGGCTGGGTCTACGGCAAAAAAGGCGACTTTCTCTCATCGGCGACCGAGCTGCGGGTAGCGCTCAAGATCGATCCCCTAAATGCCAGCCGCCATCGCGCTCTGGGAATGGCTTTGCGCGATCTGGGAGATATCGATGGGGCGATCGCCGAACTTTTGACGACAACCCAAATGGCGCCTAAGGACTACGAAGCCAATCTGGCTCTTAAGTCTCTCATGCAAAAGCGAAAAGGAGCACAGTCGCCCGATTCCAGTACGCGCCTGTAGAATGTTGTATCCTTTAAGACCATGAAACCTATAGTTGGAATCAATGTTGACATTACAGCCGGCCCGCCGCGCGAAGCACGAGTGCAGTCCTTCTATTTCGAGGCGGTTGAGCGGGCCGGAGGCATTCCTCTTCTCGTGCCGCCCATGCCCGACGAAGATCTCGACAGCGTGCTCAAGCGGCTTAACGGCATCCTGCTCATAGGCGGGCTCGACTACTGTCCGAGCACATACGGAGAGGAACTCTCCGATGAGGAGAAGCGGGAATTGAAGGTGGAGATTGCCCATGAGATGCGGCATGACTTCGATTTCAGGCTGGTGAAACGAACCCTTGAAGAGACGCGATTGCCAATTCTCGGCATCTGCGCTGGTTGTCAGCTTCTCAACATCTCTCTGGGGGGCTCATTGATTCCGGACATTGTCAGCCACCTTCCCGATTCAGAAGTGAGGCACGCCAGTCCGAACGGTTGGAATGAAGGCTTCAACAAGCATGCGGTGAAGTTGAAGCCGAACACGATGGTGGCCAGAATCTACAAGCAAGAAGAAGTGGTCGTGCCGACATCCCATCATCAGGCCGTCAGCCGTTTGGGTCAGGGACTGGAAGCGACTGCCTATGCCGAGGACGGCATCATTGAGGCTGTGGAGCTCTCGGGCCGCCCTTTCACGATCGGAGTGCAGTGGCACCCTGAGCGCGATTTTGCCGGTAATCGATTGCTGTTCGAGGAATTTGTCAAAGAATGCGCCCAGTTGGTAATGGCGAGAAGCTGAGCCTTTGCCGGAAATGCCGAGCTGCGAAATGAACAACAGTATGAAGGGGCGAAACATTCTCATCACCGGCGGCGCTGGTTTCATAGGCAGCCACCTCGTCGATCGCTTATTGGCAGCAGGCGATCGCCTGGTTGTTCTGGATAATTTCAACGATTACTACGATCCGCAAAAGAAACGGCGAAATATAGCGGCGCATCTGGCACATCCTGCATACAGGCTCGTTGAGGGCGATCTGCGCGATGAAGCAAAGTTGCGCGACGTCTTTTCCACTGCTCCTTTCGATGTCGTCGTCCACCTCGCGGCAATGGCCGGCGTGCGCCCATCGCTTGCCCAGCCTGCATATTACATGGATGTGAACGTAAACGGCACGCAGAAGCTGATAGACAAAATCATCGACCATTCCCCGAAAGCGCGTCTTATTTTTGGCTCTTCGAGCTCGGTTTACGGCAATCGCTCCGGCGAGATGTTTCTGGAGACCGATCGGGTCGATCAGCCGCTGTCACCATATGCGGCGTCAAAGGCCGCCGGCGAGCTCATCTCGTATTCCGCGCATCACACGCGCGGGCTCAACGTCGTTTGTCTGCGCTTTTTCACCGTCTTCGGGCCGCGGCAAAGACCCGACCTGGCGATTCATAAATTCTGCAAATTGATACTGAAAGGAGAACCGGTCGAGGTCTACGGCGACGGTTCAACCAGGCGAGACTACACTTTTGTGTCTGACATCGTCGATGGTATTACCAGCGCAATGACATATGATCTTCCCGGCTATGACATCATCAACCTCGGGCGCTCCGAGCCTGTTATTCTCATGGACATGATCCGGGCTCTCGAAGAAAGCCTGGAGCGCAAAGCCAATATTGTTCATAAACCACTGCAGATTGGCGACATGCCCTACACCTATGCGGGTATTGAGAAAGCGCGACAGCTTCTCGGCTATGAGCCCCGGGTATCTTTTGAAGAAGGTGTGAGACGTTTCGTCGAGTGGTATCTGGCAGCCAGAGCAGATTCTCCGCTTGAAGTGAAAACCTAGACTGATCTTTGGGTGGAACGGACGTGAATGATAGGAAGATTGTCAGGGCGATTGTCTTTCCCGCCATCCTGGGGCTGTTGGTGCTCGCCTCCGCGCACGCCTCCGCGCACGCCGCGGCATGCGCGGAGGCGCATGCGCCGGTGGGCGCAGGAGACGCGAAAGGCATGGGCAAAGAAGAGAGCCTTGTCATGATTGCGCTCAAGAAGGAGATGCAGCGCACGATTACAAAGCTTAAGAATGCAGGCGACGCCCCCTTGTACTTTCTTGCCTATCGCGTGTACGAGAAGGAGGGATATGCGGCCTCGGGTGAGCTCGGCGCTTTGAAGGATCCGGCATACAAGACGCTGTCACGCACATTGGATGTGGAAGTGCGGGTGGGAAGCCCCAAACTCGACAACACGCACAAAGTTCCAGACGCAAGTGAATTTGCGACCTCCGATGTCAGTTTTGGTTTTGATGTGGCGCTGCCGGTTGAGGATGACGAAGCGGCGATAAGAAACATCGTATGGCTCAAGACGGATGCGGCGCTTAAGGCCGCGCAAAAACGCTATTCGTACGTAAAAGCAAACAAGGAGTTGCTTGTTCCAGAGGAAGACCGCTCGGATGACTTTGCCCTGGAGAAGGCGCAGAAGTATGCGGGAAAGAAGCATGCGCTGGCGGTCGATCCTCTCAAATTGGAAAAGACGGTGAGAGACCTCTCACGGCTTTTCAAGGATTATCATTTCTTGCGCAACTCCAGCGTAGATTACTATGCAAGCCGGATGCGACGATATCTTGTCACCAGCGACGGTACCGCAGTCGAAGATGGTGACGTTGGATATGAGATTCGCATGTACGCGGATACGGTTGCGGACGATGGCATGGTTTTGTGGCTTTACGATGAGGCTCACGCGAAGGACCCATCCGAGTTGCCCGATCGCGACAAATTGGCGGCGATGGCCAAACGAATGGCGGTTTCGCTGGAGAAACTGCGAAAAGCACCGCCGGCGCAACCTTTTGTCGGACCTGCGATCCTGCGCGGAAAGGCTGCCGCAGTGTTCTTCCATGAGATTTTTGGACATCGAGTGGAAGGACACCGGCAAAAGGACGAAAGCGAAGGCCGAACATTTGCCGACAAGATCAACACGCAAATCATGCCTCGATTTGTATCCGTCTTGGACGATCCTACGGCTGAGAGACTGAACAAGAAACTGTTGAACGGCTATTATCGCTACGATGACGAAGGTGTGCCGGCACAGAAAGTTGTTCTGGTCGATCATGGCATCCTCAAACGATTTTTAATGAGTCGATCGCCGATTCGTGGATTCAAGAATTCGAACGGACACGGGCGGTGCCGTGGCGGCCACGCTCCTGTGGCACGGCAAGCGAATCTGATGGTAGTCACCGATGCGGCCAAGCAAGTTCCGACCAATGAGCTGAAGGAGTTGCTGCGCAAAGAGATTCGCCGGCAGAAAAAGCCGTACGGATTGATCTTCGATGAAATCGAAGGTGGCTCCACATTTACAACAACATCAGAAGCACAGATCTACAATCTTTATCCGTTGCGTGTTACCAGGGTATTTGCTGACGGGCGGCCCGATGAGCTTCTCAGGGGTGTCGATATTGTGGGGACACCTCTTGCCTCTCTGGAGAATATCCTCTCATCCGGCAATGATATGGAGACATTCAACGGCTCGTGCGGCGCCGAGTCCGGATGGGTTCCCGTATCGGCGTCATCTCCCAGCCTTCTTGTGAAGACGATCGAAGTGGCGCGTCAGGCGAAATCACACGATAAGCCGCCTTTGTTGCCGGACCCCTTGACTCTGCCGAAGCACAGCACTCCTTCCGCCGACACGCAAGGAGGCAAGCGATGAAAAGAAAAATTGTGCCTTCCTTTGCGTGTTTGTTGCTGTTGGCGGCCGCGCCCTGTTGCATTGGCGCGGAACGGATAGAGAGCGAATTGTCGAAAGCGACGAGCGATCCTGCTCTTCAGTCCCTGTCGGACGAGGTGGAACGGTCCATCAAAAATCTGCGTTTATTAGGACACCCGCCGCCGTATTTCGTTAGCTATCACCTTAATGGCGCCGAGCGTTTCGAAGTGTCGGCGTCGCTCGGTGCAATCACCGACAAATCACGCAGCAAATGGAGAAATCTGGATCCGACTGTTCTGTCGGGCGACTACTCATTCGACAGCTCGAAATTCGAAGGTGAGAGCGGCTGGTCGACATTTAAAGGGCTCGAACAGGCCGTGATCGACGATGACTACGATGCCTTGCGACGTCTCGCGTGGCTCTTAACCGACAAGATGTATAAGGATTCCATCGAGAAGCTCGAAGAGAAGAAGGCCTTCTTCAGGCGCAACAATGTGAAAGACAAGCTCGATGACTTGACGAGAGAATCGCCCGAAGTGCTTCTGGAGCCCGACGCATCGATCGCCGTGGACGAAAATGCATGGTCCGATCGCGTCAAGCGACTGTCGCGCATCTTCAGGAGCTATCCGCAAATACAAGCATCGAGAGTTAATTTGGAAGTTGATCTTATCACTCGTGTGTTCGTAAACAGCGAGGGCACGAAGATCAAGGACAACAAAGAAGAATGGATGCTGACCATTTCGGCTTCTACACAGGCGGCGGATGGCGAGCGAATAAAAGATTTCGAGGTGGTCGGCGGGCACAAAGAGTCGGATATGCCTTCTTACGAAGAACTGGAAAGGCGCGCTGTGGCTCTGGCAGACAGAATAACGCAACTGAAGGATGCGCCGTTGATAGATGATTACGACGGACCGGTTTTGTTTGAGGGGCAGGCGGCAGCTGAGTTTTTCGAGCAAATTTTGGCTGACAATCTGGCAGCCGAGCACAAGACGATATCTGCTAATTCAAACGTGATCTTCGCCGGCTCTGAGCCGACCTCCTTGCAGGCAAAGATCGGCAGGCGAATTCTTCCCCGTTCTATCACCGTAGTTGATGACCCGTATGCTCGAGATTTTATGGGCGTGCCGCTGTTGGGCGGCTATTCGCATGACAATGAAGGAGTGAAAGCGCGCCGGGTGATTCTAGTGGCGCGGGGGGTTTTGAAAGCTTTGTGCACCGATCGCACACCCACCAAGTACAGCCAGCACAGCAACGGTCACTCCAACGGTTACAGCGGTTCCACCAGTGTCATCTTCGTAACGTCTGATGCCATGAAGAGTCGGGAAGAGCTGATGCAAAAGCTGAAGGAAATGGGCAAAGAAGCCGAGCTTCCTTATGTGCTTATCGCCAGGCGTTTGCTCGATCCAAACGCCAGTGCGATGCTCGTCATGCCAGGAACGCGCGAGAGCTTTGGCAGCACGGAAAAGGCGCTCATCAACCTCGAGAGGCCGGTGATGCTTTACAGATTGTGGCTCGACACGGGCAAAGAAGAGCTGGTGCGGGGAGCCAAATTCGCTCCCACCACCATCCGCATTCTCCGCGATATCGAAGCTACGGGGGATTCCCTGCAGGCTCACCTTATCGGGCGCGGCCCGGACAGTTTCACGCATTTGATTTGCCCGTCGATCATTGTCAAATCGGTTGAAATCGATCAAGACAAGCAAGAAACGGGGCGCGTCCCGGCGTTGCCTAATCCTTTATACGACGTCGAGCCGGGGCCAAGCAAAGCTGGGCTATGATTTTGAGCCTTAGTCAGTGAAGATTTTTCTTTCCTTGTTCTTGCGTCTGCGACGACGCATTGAGCTTTATTGTGAAGTCAGCGCTTTCCTGAAGAGTTGTTATTTGCTTCTTTAGATCGCGAACTTCCTCTTCTAATGCAGACACTCGCAGTTTGAGATTGTTCGCCTCATCGGAGCCGATCTCTTTGTACCTGGCTTTCAACTTCTCCGAGTAGGCTATCGCCAGAGGGCGCCCGACGGTGGCAATGGCAACAATCGTAACCAACCCGAGCATGAAAAGAAAAACAATTTCAAACGCTAACAGCATAGTGGCGGCTCCTGGAAAGACATACTAACATTCATTTATGCGGTCCTGGCGGTGAAAACTTGACACTTGCGGTCAAGACTCAGGATAATCAGAAATCTGCGGCACGGTAGCTCAGAAGGTTAGAGCGGGCGACTCATAACCGCCAGGTCGAGGGTTCGATTCCCTCCTGTGCCAAACTGTCCGGGGCGCTCTTTGGCGCCCCAATTGTTTTCAAGAACGCCGCGTGAGCTATTGGGGAACGCGGTAACGCTCCACATCACCGAATTTGAAGTATTGCCGTTCTGACGTCGCAGAAGTTTTGATGCCGCCGGTTTGGGTTACCGTGGCGCGCATAGAGCCTTTCGGGAAGCGGAGGATGGAAGTTCCATCCAAACCCCAAATGGCGTCTTCCACTGCCCGGTCGTAATTTGGAAAGCCTGACGATTTCAGGATTTTGACGCTTGCTACGCGGCGGTCTTTAGTTACTCTGGCGGCGAACCAGGCCGTCGTCCCCAGCGGAAAACGAGAGACAACGCGGTTTGTGCTTGGATCAAAGCGCAAATCGGTGGCGTCAGGATTGTTGAGGGTCTCCTGCACTCCTTGTTGGACGTAGTTGAGAAAGCGATTTCGCCAGCGATCCCACTCCACCTGCAGTTCCTGATCGTCCATATCAGGATCTTGGCTCGCTGCCAGGTCATCAACTTTGGCAGATCCCTTAAAGCGCCCCGCCTGATCCGCTCGGCCGCTCAGGGGCTGCAGATCGGAATCGACGTCATCTTCGTTGGCTTGCCCCTTGAGACCATGGTTTTCAACCTCTCCGCCGAGATCTTGATGCTTGACACCTCCCTGCAACACTTTTCTCTTCTTTTTCTTGGGTACCGATGGCTCGGGCATCCAAACGGGCGGTGGCGATGTTTCCGCTCTTGTGGGCGTAGTGTCGTTGGCGGACGAATACGATGTGTCGTGCTCATTGCCAAAAGCCGCCGGCGAAAAACAAGCAGATGTCACGCAAACTAGAAGAGAAGCCGCTGATCTAACGAAATTCATTTGTTACTCGAGAGTATGTCAACCACTTTGGAGCAGCAACAAGGATATTGTCTAGAATATCGCAAACCGGCAAAAGAGTCTTGCCGGTGTCGCGTGTACAATTCTCTAACCATGAAAGCGGACTTACCGGCAATCGAAAAACTGATGGCACTGGCAGTTGAGCCGGAGCTTGAATGTTTCCTCGTCGAGCTGATGAGGAAGCTGCGGGCGGCGGCCAGACTTCCATCGGCTGCTTCCGGAGGGCTTCCCGGACCAGTTTTCGATTGGCCCGCGATTGCAGGCCAAAAGTTGCCTGGTCTGGCACGGCATCGTCCTGACGGTGAGAAAGCCGCTCCCCATCCGGAGAACAAGCAGGATGACATCGCCTCAGACACTGAGCGCACACTCAAAGTTTTGGTCGGTGTTTCCGGTGGCTCGGATTCGATTTCTCTGCTCCTTTTCCTGACACTTCTTTCCAGAAGAGGGTGGCTGGACGTTTTTGCCTGCCATGTCAATCACAAGCTGAGGGGCGCGGAGTCGGACGAAGATGAGGAATTCGTCAAAGAAGCATGCGCACGTTGGGCGGTGCCGCTTTCAATTTACAAATCGGAGTCGGAAAGACCTAAATCCGAGCAGGGGTTGCGAGATTATCGCTACTCAGTCTTGACCGACTGCGCGCATCAGGTGGGGGCAAACATTATTGCTGTGGCGCATACGCTCGATGATCAAGCTGAAACGCTCTTGTTTAGAGCTTTTCGGGGATCGTCACTGTCTGGGCTGAGAGGAATTCCGGCAGTACGTCCTTTCGGTGCCGACGTCATTCTGGTGCGGCCTTTCCTTGATAATTCACGGCTCGTTCTGCGCGATCTGCTGGAGAAATTCGGTGTGGGTTGGCGGGAAGACTCTTCGAATGCGCTCAAGCACTATACGCGCAATTACATACGGCATGAGCTCGTGCCGAGAATTCAGGCTCGTTTCCCTGATTTCGACGAGCGTCTTGAAAGGACAAGGCGCATTATCGTCGAAGAAGAGGCGCTCATGGCAAGCCTTGCCGATAGAGCCCTGGAAGAGGTGGAATCGGAAGACGCGAACCTTTGGTCAGGCGAACGATTGCGTGACTTGCCCGTCGCTCTTCAGCGAAGGGTAATCGCTGCCGGCATGGCAGAGCGCGGCGTCGAAATTATGTTTGAGAGGGTGGAAGCAATTCTTTCCCTTTTAGACGAGGAGAGAACACATTCAGGCGAGCATAGTGCACACGCCGGAAGTGGGAAACGACATCGGTTGACGCTCGACGATAGGTGGGACATCGAAACATTTGGCGATCAATTTAAGTGGCTGGACAAAGGAGAGCAGCCGGAACCTTCACTGGAAGGTGTTCTGCCGTTGAACCTGCCTGGACTGACCATTCTTGCCACCCTTGGTCGCGCGGTGCGCATAGAGCGCTATGAAGATGCGCGGCCCTTGAAGAAGGAGGATTTTCCTCCCGCCGATGCGCTTGAGGCGTTCGTCGACCTTGATGAAGTGCGCCTGCCGCTGACGGTGCGTCTTCGCCGCGCCGGAGACATAATCAGACCCTTCGGCATGAAAGAGACTGTCAAGCTGAAAAAGTATCTGCATACGCACAAAGGTGGCAGGAACAAAGTAAAAGCCGGGATGGAAGCCAAGGCAAGCGCTGACAAGCAAGCAGGTGACGAGGGACTTGCGACGGGGACGAGATGTGATGCGCAAAACGTGGTCGGCACCGTGAGTGGTGTCATAACGGCTTCCCCTCGAGCCCGTATGCTGCGCCTGCGCAATATTGTTTTAGCCGACCAGGATGAGGTTCTCTGGGTTCCAGGAGTGGGCATCAGCGAAAAGCTGCGCGTTCGTCAGC
>DATNRC010000277.1:0-10625 GCA_036703705.1 Candidatus Obscuribacterales bacterium | reverse complement strand
CATTTGCAATCACAGCAGTTGCCTCAGCAATCTCAATTTGCTGAATCTCAATCGCAGCAGATACCGCATTTGCAATCACAGCAGTTACCCCAGCAATCTCAATCGCAACAGATTCCGCAGTTGCAATCACAGCAGCTTGCGCCGTTGCCAGAGGCCCAGCCTCTAACGCCTGCCCAACCGGAACTGCTCTTTCAAGCATTTTCTGTACCAGCTTCAGAAACACCACCAGCGCAAGCGCAATCACAGCAGCTGCCGGCACGAGCGGCGCAAGCGCAATCACAGCCAGCAGAGGCGCAGCCCTTGCCAGCGCCAAATGAAAGATCTGTGCCGCATGGTCCGCCCGCGCCTCCCGGTCCACCGCCTCCACCGAAAGGCACATCGGCAAAGTCACCAAAGGCTTCAGCTTCCAAATTGGCGGGGCAGATCAAGATTGGCGTTCCTGATAGCGTAATTGAGATTGACCCGGCGCAGACAGAGACTGTATGGAAAGCCCTAAGCAGGCGTGAAACAGACATTTTGACGTTCAATGCGCTGCAGTTTTTCCTGGAACGTGAATTCGCGCGCGCCTATCGGTTCCGTTCTGTCCTGTCGCTCGCCCTCTTTTGTGTATCAGTCGATGGACAAAAGGATCCTTCGTTGTCACATGAGGCTTGTGCGGTGCTCACGCGTGCCATTTCTCAAATCAAGAGGGATGTGGATATGTTTGGACACTTTGGCGATCGATCATTCGGACTTCTCTTGCCAATGGTTGAAACTCAACAGGCCTGCAATCTGGTTGTTCGTATAGACAGCGAATTGGCGAAAATGCAGGAAGCGGCAGGAACTCTAAAGCCTGTTCTGCATTTTGGTCTTGCTTCCGTTCCGCAGGATGCTACCGACTTGCATGGTCTTGTCAAAGCTGCGCAGCTTGCCATGATTGAGGCTGCTAATAGGAAAGTATTGAAGATCGAAGCAACAGAATTGAAAACTCAATAGGCATCGTTAGAGCGCTTGTAATCAGGAATGTGCTTTCCGAGTTGACCACTGCTGATGGTGGCGACGTCTCATTTTGGCCAGTCGATCATATGTGAAATGATCCTTTAGTCTGCTTGATAAGTGTACCTCCCATGCGAAACTAGTTCTGCATTATCTGCGCGCGGAAAGAAGACTGCTTTGCTTGCGATGAACAGGAAAGTTGAGGACCCTAGCACTGATGATGAGCGTGTTCGCGATCATCTGGCGAATGAACGGACTTATCTTGCTTGGATGCGGACCGGCGTTGCAACCATGGGGCTGGGCGTTGTCATTGCGAAGCTGAAGTATTTTCTTGGCAACGAGTCCGCCGACATAAAGACACTTGAGCAGGCTGCAAACATAGGACTTTTGTTTGCCGTCATCGGCATATTTACAATTGTGATGTCGGTATTCCTGTTTCTGCAAACCAGGAGCGAGATCAGATCTGCTAGTTACCGTTCACGGAAGGGGTTTGTTCTGGTCCTGTCCGCTCTCACAGTCGCGCTTGGACTCGTTATCCTTTATTATCTTATGCAACCTTGATCTTAGGATGCAAATGTGAGTTACATCTGTTCCATGGCTAAGGCTGTTAGGCCTTCTAGCCAAAGGTACTTACTCAGGTCGACTTTCTCTTCTTGATCAAAGATTACCCCCTCTGCTTCCAGCAGCTCGCGTTGAAGATTGGGAGGGATGGCGGCAATTTTGTATGTGCTCGTGCCGCCCCGAGAATTTATCACGCGGTGCCATGGGACCGTTCGCGAATTGTACTTGGATTGATAGCCTTTGTGTTTTTCGCCCGCAGAAGCCGGCAGTGCTTTCAAGGCCCAGCCCACACCCTGCGCGCTGAGCCTTCCGCCGAGCAGATTGGAGATAAGCCCATACGTCAGAACGCGACCTCTAGGAATCTGCGCTACGATTTCGTATACGCGATCGAACACTGGCGAAGCCGACGGTTGGGCAGCAGGCTTTATACTCTTGCGTTTTGTCATCACCATAATGGTACTTCATTCACGCCCTCGTCTCTCCATTATCAACGTAATTCGCGGTTGCACATTTGACTCTTAGAGCCGACGACACCAGCGAGTGACAGGCCCGCCGGTGTCGCCAAATTCCGAACTATCGAAAGATAGTTTCAAGAACGTTAGGTGTGGTTCAGACCGTCGTCCTGCCCGCCGCCTCCGCTACCTCGCCTCCGTCCGCGAACATCGCCCGCAGGATCGTCGGCGCCACGTCCGCGACGCCCACCTACAACCTTCTCCATCTCTTCACTATCAATAGTTTCAATGACGGAGAGATCTTCGTATTCATTTGTCATTAGTTCAGGGTCTCCCATTGTTGTGGATTCCAAAAAGCCAGCCGACTCTGCAACCAGCATCGGTTCAGAATTCTTCCGGGCCGGGCTTCAGTATAGGACTGGGCGTTCAGTAAGGGATCATCCGAAAGGTGGACACTACAAGGTGCCCATCCCTGAGTATGGTTTTCATGCATTCGCCGGTCAGGATTGTCAGGTCTTACTGAATTTGGAGTCTGCGGCACAGTGGATTCTGATGACACACGCCAAGCCGCATAGCAAGAAGAATATCCGAGCATCAGAGTGCGAGCAGGGCGCTGCTTAGCCCCTATAGAAAAAGTTCAGTAAGCGGCATATCCCACCCAGACAAACGGTAATAGAATCGGACTATCGCGGCATTGAGAGAGCGTGAATTGGGTTGGACTTCGGATGAACGGCTTTCCTTCGCCTGGTGAGGAACGACACGATGGGATACATAAAGCAATTGATTCAGCGAAATTGGTGGTCCCTCAAATTGCTCCAAGGAGGAAATGCTCTTCGGCATTCGGCAAAGACTCTATTGACAGATACCGGTGGAACTCAGGCACGGTCCACATTCTCTCCCCGCATGTACCGGCAAGGAGACATTCTCCTTTCTGAAGTAACGGAGTTGCCGCGGGGTTGCGTATTAGTGCCCTCAGGTGACAGGGTGATCCTGGCGCTGGGAGAATCAACAGGACATGCGCATGCCATCGCCGCCATTCATGCGGATATGTATGAATGGAGCGGGACATTTTATGTCCAGACGCGTGAGGGCGCTGTGCTGAGACACGAGGAGCATGCGCCGATTGATTTGCCGCAAGCAGTATTCCAGGTTGTGAGGCAGCGTCAATTCTTGCTGGAAGGAGGTATTTCCTATGTCCTTGATTGACCGATTGGATAAACAAGTTGCAGAGTTGGGTGTGCAGTGGTCGCAGACAACAATGTGTACTGATCCAGCCGACAGAGAGGCAGCGGAAGGGGGCATCCTGATGGCATATGCATCAGCCGGTCTGGGACCGCCAGAACGTATCGTGTGGTGCGACGGGCCGGCAAGTCTGCTTCTCACAAGGCTTATCGCCTGCGCTCACGCAGTTGAAGCATCTGACGCGCTCTTTAAACCAGGACGCAATGTTTGCGAACTGATATGCTCTGCTTTTTTTCGGGCAGTCGAGCAATGTTCTTTGCCCGGTTCCTATCGCGAGCCTGCTGTAAGCGCAATAGGCGAATTGAGAAAAGCGCTTTTGCCAGTCCAAAGACGTAATCCAGTTGCCTGGCGATATCTTGGTTGGAACCCTGTAATGGAGAGTTTGCATATTCCCAACGAAACATTGTGGAAAAGTGTGATGGCCCAGCTAGGCAAGAGCGTGGATTGCAAGCTCCGTCCGGAATGGCTTCGCTTCGTTTTGGAAAATGATAAGACAACAAGAGGCATTGATGGATTGACAGGCAAGCAGTGGAATACTATGGCCGGACAATATCGCGTCCGTTATGAAATATTCCTCGATGGCAGCTTCTGTTGCGACTACTGCGGCACAGGAGAGACGAACTCTGAGCCTGTCATTTGCATGGGACAGAACGATGGCGAATGGCTCCCTATCTTCGATTGTCTTGTGAGCGCCGGAGTATTCTCAAATCCGTCCTTAGTGAAAGGTCCTATCGTTGTGAGTCAGAACGCCGGATGGTGGATTCCACACGAAAGAGTGTGCTGGATTTCCGAGCGGCCTCGTGCAATGAATTTTGACGCTTTTGGTCGCTTGCATTGCGATGATGGACCGGCGCTGGCTTATCGCGATGGTTTGCAATTGTGGTACTGGCATGGGGTGCGGGTACAAGAGAGCGTCATAAAACATCCTGAGCAGATTCGAGTCGAGGATATAGAGCGCGAGAGCAACTCGGAGGTGCGCCGTGCAATGATTGAGCGATACGGTCCCAGGCGTTATTTGCTGCAAAGTGGCGCCCAAGAGGTGCAGAGCGACGCAGCAGGCACGCTGTACCGCAAAAAAATGCCATCCGGGGATGATTTTGTAATGGTTAAAGTAATCAATTCAACGCCCGAGCCGGACGGAACCCGGAAGGAATATTATCTGCAAGTGCCACCAAATGCGAGGACGGCGCGTGAGGCGGTTGCGTGGACCTTTGGTATGCGCGAAACCGATTACCGCCCGATCAAGGAGACCTAGATTCTTGGCATTGGTGCCGAAGGATACTCCGTAATTGCAGGCTGCACGCAATGTCTGGAAATAAGCACTGGTGGCTTGCCACTGTCGGTTGTTTTGTCATTTCTACGGGACAGAATGGGTAGTTCTGCCGCAGGAAAGTTGACTTGCCACTAAGAAAAACGAAGTCAACGAATCATGTTGATGAGCGGAACTTTCTTCTGCGTTTCGTGTAGGAAAGATTAGCGACCTCACCTAGGGCGGGAAGAAGGTTGAATTTATTGGAACCGATTCCTGAGGCGGGAGAGCTGATAGCATTGTTCGTAGCTTTCAAGATTGTGAAAGCGACAGTCATCGCATACTTGTGGCGTCGGCACAGTAAGAGAAGGAAAACTGCATCAGCCAAGCGAAGGCGTACGTGTTGTTGAATGAGCCATGGACATTAGTTATGAGATAATGGCCGTGACTCCACTGCCCGAACATCCTCGTAAACATGTTGAAAGCAATTGGTGAACACTCGCGAACTGCGTTCTTTTCCGGCGGTGCTGCGGGACTTCTCGGTGCCTGGCTCATGTTCATACTTTTGCCGCTGGGTGATGCATCCGCTAAAGAGAGACTTGAAAACGAAATCTCGTCATTGCAGGAGATAGGACAGGCGAAGATAGCCGAGCTTGATCGCAAGATAGCTCTTCACCCTCAAGATGCCGAACTTTATGGGAAGAAAGGTGACTTGTATGTGGACATGTTTCAAGAGCAAGATGCAATCAACGCTTATAGCAAGGCAATAGCGCTGGAGCCGCAAAACGAGAAATACCTCTCTAAGCGGGCTGCTCTATATCTTGCTGTCAACAAAGTGGCGGAGGGTCGCAGAGACTACAATCGCATCTTGCAGCTCAATCCAGACAACAAGAGCGCTCTGATCGCCCTTGCTATCCTTATGCAAAATAGCGGCAAAATTGAGGAGGCGCTTAAGTATTACGATCGGGTGTCGAAAATTTCACCAAGAGACTACCGCCCTTACGAGCAGCGCGGCTATCTTTTTCTGAGACTCGGTAAGATGAAGGAAGCGATTGCGGAAATTGACCGATTTGTGGCCGTGAGACCCCATGATTTGCATGCGCGCTGCCTGCGTGCCGACACTTACATGAAGGTGGGCAGGCATAAGGATGCTATCGCGGATTACACTGAAGTGATAAGAATTCAGGCCGCACCCGAGGCGCAGGTAATGCGGGGCGACGCCTATCGCAAGTTGGGGCAGTGGAAAAAGGCAATTGAAGATTACAGCGCCGCCATTGCAGTCGAGCCAAAGACGGGCCCTGCGGGGCGCGCCTATTATGGACGGGCAAGAGCATACGAGAAGCTGGGCGAGAGCAAGTTGGCGCAAGAAGATTTCCTGCATGCCAGGCAATTGCATTTTGTGCCCAACGAAGAGCACGGAAAGCTAGAGCAATTTTGAAGAGTCTCGAAGGACTCATTGAAAAGGTCAGTTTATCCGATTGCTTCTTATCAAAACTCCACTGACGTGGTCTTGTTGCCACACTGCACGGGAGTTTCCGATCAGTTGGTTGTCTTCGATGAGCGAGTCCTTGACGCCTCCATTGTCAGGCGTGCCTCCGCCCAGGCTGATGCCGGCCAGGTGATTGCGCTCGAGTCGATTATGCTTGACGGTGATTCCCTCGGTGTGCCACCCGCGGCGTTCTGAAGCCAATTCGATTCCGTAGTTGGAGTTGATTACGACGTTGTCCTGGACAAGTACATCCCTGGCGCCGTCGAGGTAAATTCCGGCTGCGCAACGTTCTCGATAGGCAGGGTTTTTTCCTGAGTCAATGTTTGCGATGTGATTGCGTGTTATTACTCCATTGCGCGCCTGATCAATCCCCGCCCTGCCGATTCCCTCACCGCCGATGATATCGATGCCAATGTTGTCGTTATCGTGAATTGCGTTGCCAACAATCTTGAAGCCGTCGACATTTCCGTTTATCACCAGCGATTCGCTCTGCCCCAGTTTGAGGTCGTGAATCTTATTGTTTGCGATCACGATGTTAGTCAGCGGCGTTCTGTGAGTACCAAAAACGCCGATGCCGAAGGCATTGGATTTACTCTCCACATGGTGTATGTCATTGTTGATGATCTTGATGCTGCTTGATGCGCCGTTGACCCGAATTGCCATTGGATCCGGGCCTCCGCGTACATTGCGGATTTCGAAGCCATCTATTGTGATGTTTTTTCTGTTTTGTATATCGATGACGGGGCCGGAAACAAATCTCCCGCTCATGTCGAAGACAGCTCTGCCGTTCGCTTTGAGTGTAATGTTATCCCGTGAGATATTGAGGCGTTCTTTGTAAATTCCTTCTCCAACGAATATTGTCGCGCCTTCAGGCGCTCCGTCGATTGCGCGCTGAATACTTTCTCCGGCTCTGACGTATACTTCCTTTGGCGCGAGCACTCTGAACGGCTCAGTTGATTCCCACGTCCTTTCGTTATTGTCCATCTTCAAAGGACTGGGCTTGAAGTTCTCGGAGGCGGGCTCCGGCGCATTGCGAATTGCGCCGGACGGCGTGAACTTTCGCGGATAAGCATCGAGCTGGAATTTTGTGGGACCACCATTTTCAGATAAATCGGCGGCCTCGAATCGGTAAGGTCGATCTGTCATTTGTTAGGTATGAATGTTGATGGTCTGTTGCATTGGCAGCCTATCCCACCACCGTGACCCGAACGTTACGGAGGCGGGCAATAGGTGAAAGTCGGCGTTGGGTCATGACCGGCATTCCATGCCCAGTTTCTTTGCGAGATAGGGTGCCGTGCGGCTTCCGGGCTCGTTGACGATTGCGCTGGGCGGACCAGCCGCCACGACCAGTCCGCCTTCGTTGGCGGCGCCGGGACCGAGGTCGATTACCCAATCGGCCGATGCAACAACGTCCATATCGTGCTCGACAACAATCACTGTATTGCCTGCTTCCACTAGGGCGTGGAGAAGAATCAGGAGTTTTTTGGTGTCGTCCGGATGGAGACCTGTTGTAGGTTCATCCAGCAAATAGACCGTATTGCCGTGCTGCTCCCGTTGCAACTCAGTGGCAAGCTTGATGCGCTGTGCTTCACCGCCCGAAAGCTCCGTAGCCGGCTGACCGAGGCGCAGGTATCCAAGTCCCACATCTCTGAGTGTTTTGAGAGCGCGAGCTACTGGAGGAATCTCGGTGAAAAATTCGCTGGCGGCGTCCACTGTCATGTCCAGTACCTGAGCGATGTTCAATCCGCGGTAGGTCACAGCCATCGTTTCCGCATTGTATCGACTGCCCCCGCAGCTTGAGCAAGGCGCATATACCCTGGGAAGGAAGAGCAATTCGATTGAGATGAAACCTTCGCCTTCACATGTGGTGCAGCGTCCGCCGGCGACATTGAAAGAGAATCTGCCGGCGCTGTAGCCGCGCGCCTTGGCCTCAGGCGTGGTGGCAAAGCGTTTACGAATATGATCGAACAGACCTGTATAAGTGGCAAGGTTTGAGCGAGGGGTTCTGCCAATTGGCTTTTGATCCACGCTCACAAGCCTGGTCAACGTTGCTATGCCCTCAATGGAAGCACTCGGTGTGGTGAGAGACTCAAGGTCTTCCTCCTCATCATCAAATTCTTCTTCCTCCATCTCCTTTTCTGCGCCAAACCTGTCGGCAAGAGTTTCGGCCAACACGTGACTGACCAAAGTCGATTTTCCCGAGCCGGACACTCCGGTGACGACGGTCAGTGCTCCAAGCGGGAAGTCAACGGTGAGATCCTTGAGATTATGCCGATTAATGCCACTTAGCCGCAGGCGATTGTCGGCTTTCAAACCGTCGATGAGATTCCACCCGTCGCGCCGGGCAGTGCGATTTCCTTGCGGATAGTGATGGAACAAATAGCGCCGTGTCACAGATTCCTTCACGTCCTCAAGACCTGCCACCGGTCCACTATAAAGAAGTGACCCGCCGCCATCACCAGCTCCGGGACCAATGTCGACAATCCAATCAGCCTGACGAATCAAATCCATTTCATGTTCGACAACCAATAGCGAATTGCCGTTGTTCTTCAGTTGTTGGAGCATCTCAAACAGAGCTTCGCTGTCGGCAGGGTGCAATCCGGCTGAAGGCTCGTCGAGCACATACACGACGCCGAAAAGCCCGGATCGGAGTTGAGTGGCAAGACGCAAGCGTTGAAGCTCGCCGGCGGACAACGTAGGGACAGTCCTGTCCATGGACAGATAGCCAAGCCCGATTTCGTTTATGAGCTTGATGCGCTCGAGTAGATCTTTGATGATGAGTGATCCTGCCTCAGAGGTCTTCAGGGACGCGGATTTCAGGAGCTTGGACAATTCTGTAAGCGGCAGCTGTCCCAATTCGGCTACATCATGGCCGGCAAACTTTACGGCGAGCGAGGTCTTCTTCAGCCGCTTGCCCTGGCATTCATGACAGGTAGCGCTGGTCATAAAGCGCAAAACGCGCTTGCGCAGGGTTGCACTGTTGGTGGTGGCAAAGGTATGGCGCACGTAAGCGGCAGCGCTCAGGTAAGTTCCCTGATACGGACGCTGGATTCGATGTGCTTCGCGAACCGCGTACACAGTAACAATAGGTCTTTCATCGGTAAATAAAATCCAATCACGATCTTTCTGAGAAAGCTGGTTCCAGGGCTTGTCCACGTCATATCCGAGCGCATCTAATATGTCCCTGAAATTCTTGCCCTGCCATGCGCCCGGCCAGGCGGCTATTGCTCCTTGCCTTATGGTCAACGACGGATCGGGCACCAGTGATTGCTCGCTCACGCTGTGAATGATGCCGATGCCATGGCATTCCGGGCAAGCTCCTGCGGGGGTGTTGGGGGAAAACGCATCCGAGTCCAGTCTCTCTGTTATGCCCTCGGGATACTTTCCTGCGCGAGAAAAGAGCATTCTCAATGAGTTTGATAAAGTCGTCAACGTGCCCACTGAAGAGCGTGCGGTTGGCTCGCCGCGTCTTTGTTGCAGCGCAACGGCCGGGGGAAGTCCCTGAATCTCTGCTACTCGTGGCGCCGGCAGCTGCGCGATCAGGCGGCGAGCGTAGGGAGCAATCGACTCGAAGTATCGACGTTGCGCTTCGGCGTATATTGTTCCAAACGCGAGCGAGGACTTTCCTGAGCCTGACACGCCGGTTACGGCGACGAATGCGTTGCGGGGAATATCGACGTCAATCAGGCGCAGATTGTTTTGCTGCGCTCCGCGAACGCGGATGAAGTCGTCGTTGTGTGCCGCGGGAAGCACGCTGACTATTTTTGCTGGGCGCGAGCCCATGAGTCTTTCAAGGTGACGATGCGATTGAAGACAGGGGCGCCTGCCTTGTGGTCCTTAATGTCAGCGACAAAATATCCCTGGCGTTCAAACTGGAAACGGTCTCCTGGCTTCGCTTCCCCAAGGCTTCTTTCCAGCTTGCATCCAGTCACCACCGTAAGGGCGTGGGGATTTATAGCATTGAGAAAATCACTATCTTTTCCTGTTGGTGGCGCCTCTTCTGACAGCAAGCGATCGTACAATCGGGCTTCCGCGTCTACAGCATGGCGAGCACTCACCCAGTGGATGGTGCCTTTCACTTTGCGCCCAACCGGATTGGCACCGAGTGTCGCGGGATCGTACGTGCAGCGCAACTCAATGACGTTGCCGTCCGCATCCTGGATCACTTCAGTGCAGGTTACACAATAAGCGTAACGCAACCGCACTTCTTTACCTGACGCGAGCCGGAAATAATCCTTTGGCGGCTCCAGCATGAAATCATCCTGCTCTATATAGAGCTCTTTGCAAAACGGCACTTTTCGGGAGCCTTCTTTCGGCACGTCATGCGGCCAGTAGGAAGCATCGAGCTCTTCTACTTTGTCGTCTGGATAATTCTCAATCACCACTTTTAGTGGCCTGAGGACTGCCATTACTCGTGGTGCCTTCTGGTTGAGATCGTCGCGAATATGAAACTCGAGTTGCGCCATATCGACTGTGCTGTTTGCCTTGGCGACACCGACGCTGGTGCAAAATGCCCTGATCGCTTCGGGCGTATATCCGCGGCGGCGCATGCCGGCAATCGTTGGCAGGCGAGGATCGTCCCAGCCGCTTACATGCTTGCCTTCCACAAGCTCAAGCAGGCGGCGCTTGCTCATTACGGTGTAATTCAAATTGAGGC
>DATNRC010000276.1:0-15909 GCA_036703705.1 Candidatus Obscuribacterales bacterium | reverse complement strand
TGCAAGCCACAACAGTCGCTAGAAATCGGCTACAACTCTCGCACGAAGTTTGGTAGCAACCTACATTGCTTTAGCCATCGTGCGCTTATCAGGATTGTCTGTGTGGATAGATCCGTCGAACCACCAGATGAATGTTGGTCTATCCGGATGCGTGCTCCACTCGGCCGCCGTAATGATTCTATCATCGGATCCATCTGTGACCATTACAGAGTCGCACTCTGACCAGTGAAATTCCGGATCAGCGTTAACTAGTTCAGCCCACTCTTCTTCGGTAATCATGTCGCTGTCTCGTCGAATCATTACGTCAACACGGTTTGCCGACTTTTTATTTGGCAAAAATTTGATCGCTATTTGGCAATTTGGGTTCCGTCCAAAGTCTAAAGCTTTCGGACAGGTCCGAGATCGAGACTGCCTGAGCCCACTGGATGGCAAAACTCCAACTACCCGACAAACGGGTTTTTGGACACCACAGCGAAAACGCGTGCTGCGCACTTGCCAAATAAAGATCGAACCTCTGCCAAATAATTGTCAAAGTCACATTGCGGTATCTGGGATTCGCTCTGGCAATGGGTAAGGATTGCTCAGCATTTTGGGTCGCGCCACCCGTTCATAGGCTCGGTGATAGCGAAGCTGTCACTACCGGGCAAAGTTAGACCGGGAATCTGGTGATTGCCTTGTCGTAATGGTTTTGGGCATCCGATAGTGACAGGCGCGAATAGATTTCGAGCGATTGGCGGCTAGCGTGTCCCGAGTACGGTTGTATCAGAGCATCGTCGATGCCTTGCTTCTTGAATTTTATAAGAAATACTGTTTGCCCTCTATCTCAATCCAGCCTAGTCTTTTGGGATGGACACAGGCAAAAAAGCAGTCAGGAAGCTGGGTAAGCGCATCAAACAATTGCGTGAGGAGAAACACTGGACTCAACAGCATCTTGCCGCAACGCTTGGCGTCGAACAGTCTTACATTTCCGGCATCGAACGTGGAGAGTACAGCCCTTCCTTTCCACGGCTGTCCCGCCTTGCCGAGATTTTTGACCTGACCACATGATCTGACGGAATCCCAGCGTGTTCGACGGGGCAATCGCTGGCTCGCTGGTGGCACATCTGAGTTAAGACAGACTTCTGCCTAAGCGCGTTGGTAGCTTGACCCGGACGCGATCGGTGCTGCCAAGATCGCAAGAAACAATCGTGCAGGTGTCGCGCAAGTGTTTTAGCCGTGAAGAAACCTTTCGGGTTAAAGCTCTGAGAAATTGGCGGTACTGCTCATCGCTATCATCGGAAACTTGGCGTAACGCCTCAGCACAGATTGACTCGAATCTCTCTGGCAAAGAGAGCGTGACTTCCACCTCAAAGGCAGGAACTGCCCATGCTTGCCCCGAGCTCAATTCTTCGGTCAATAATGGTCTCCGGCAAGCAATGAGGGATGGTTTGAACGGATTCTCATCGTTGCTGAATATGCAGATTGCCAAGCCCCAAACCTCATTCACGCAATCTAGAGTTTTGCATGCATCCACAATGGCATTGCAGCACATTTCGCGAATCTCTTTCAGAACATCTCGGACTTGGTCTTCGTTCACCAGATCAGCAGATCCAGACCAAATTTGCATCGCATCTCGCGTTGCCGCTGCCCAGTTGGGTCGATGCTCAAATAGAGCAAACTTCTTTCCATCCCACTCCACTGAAAACAATTGCAAATACTTATGTCGCTGTGAAGAGTCGCGCCTGCACTCACGAATTATTGCCAACCGCCCCTGCTCGTCGTAACAATATTCGTGCCTCCAGAAGAATTCTGCGGACCGAATGAAATCACTGGCCGTATGTCTTCCATTGGAAAACTCAACCACATTTACATACACTGGCCACAAGCTATCCTGGTTTAGTGGCAAACACTCAAACCCAATATTTCCATCATATTCGTAGAAGAAGCGCACGCCGGTTTGAGCCGCATCACCATGGCGATTACTCTTGTAAGTGATTCGATTCAAACTATTCAGTCCGCATTCAAATACGTTCGACGTTAACCGCTTTGGCTTGTCAGTCAATATTCGCGAGTTGCTCTTCAGTCTTTCCAGCAAGTTTATGTCGAATGCATCACCGTTTGTCCACACGGTTGTTGTGGTCCCATCATGCAACAGATTCAGGTGCGCATGCCTGTCTTGCGGCGACATCGACTGAAAACGCGAAATCCAATCTTCGACACGTTCCAGAGAACGCTCACTGGCGCGCCGCATCTCCAACCACTCGTTGGACAACTTCTCAGCAAAGGCAGGGTCTGATGTCATTGGCACAGATTTGTCCGCGCTCTTGAAACGTGAAACATATAGCTTAGCGCTGTCGCTGTTCATAGGCAACAACGTCCCAACGAACACACTAGTTTTAGTAACCGGCCGCAATGATCCAAAAAGTACTGTTAAGCCTATTGACAACCGAACAAATCGGGTGTTTTGTTCACAGTAAAATGACTGCCCGCTGAGGATTTTGCCCTTATTGGATTAGCGCAAACACATTGAGCAAAAGGTGCTTGATTGAAGGTTGTGTTCACTCCGGCACTCAGGGTATTCCCCTTCAATAGTTGACTGGAAATCGCTTTCAGTCCTGCCTTTTTCAGACTTACCTTGCGGGATTCCAAGCAGCTTGGCAGACATTTTCGTATCGCTGCGGCCGATCACCCTAGATGTGGCCCGATTGATGACCGGAGGCACAAAGCCCAGCACGGAGGAAAAGCAGGAGTTTATGGCACAGATGGATGGCTGGGCGGAAAACTTTGCTGACGGTAAGCTGAGCAAAGAATGACTTTTTCCCTATATTTTGCTATATAATGCTATGATGGAATTACGGTTTCACTATGAAAACCTGGCCAAGCATGGCGTAACGCCCGAGGAAGCGGAAGAATGCTTTAGAGACCCTAAGTGCCTGCGCAGACGGATTGGTGGAATCTACTGGGTGATAGGAAAGACAGAAGCCGGACGGATATTGCATTTTGGGTACCGGAAAGAGCCAGACAAGTCTTACTTTGTGTTTCATGGGATGCCAGCACGTGAGTATGAGAAGCGGCAATACAAGTCCAGAGGCAAATGAACATGGCAACTAAAAAGAAGACAAAAGCTCAGATCCCGCCGCCGCCTGATGCTCATGCTTTAGCGGAAGAGCTGAACGCCTATTTTGAAAAATACGGACTCGATGAGCTAGAAGGGGCAGGCTATGTTCACGACCTGACGCCGGCAGAAGAAAAGGAAATGGATGAATTAGCGGCTGAGTGTGAGGCGAGAGTGTCTGCGAGAAAGGCCGGACGCACCCAGTTAAATCTGGCCATGTCGGCTGATCAACTTGAGCGATTCACGCGCTACGCGAATAGGAAACACATTCCACCGTCAACGCTAGCGAAAGCGTGGATATTGGAGCGCCTGGACCAAGAGGCAAAGGAAGCATAATTCCAGAGCGGGCAGGAGGCGATATAAGAGGCGCTTTTGCTGCCGGCAAGGCCAAGTTTGAGACGATGAACAATGACCAGCTAGCGCAAGCGCTAGCCAATCCAGTTAATACGCCGCTTTTCGTAGCAGCACACATGGCACTTGATCTGCACACGCTGAACCGCCACAAGAACGAAGTGCACGTAACCGCTGAAGCCCTGGGTTATTTTTACAACGCTGATCGAGTCTATGCACGATCAGACACGAAGCATGAGCATCTTTTGACAAAGGAAGAAGCCAAAAGCAAGAACATCCCGAGCAATCCAGCATGGCCAACTGAATACGTATTGCAACATTCCGAACACGCCGGAAATATCCGAAAATGGCTTGAGAAGGTGCATTGATGCAAGCGGAAATAAATGCACCCACATCAAAACCAAAAAATCGGAGCTGGCTTTTACTTTTTAAACCTTGGCTAATTGCTCTATTCATCCCGCTTCTAATTGCAGGTGCGGGCGGCGCCTATTATGGCTACCACTACCAGTGGAAAGATATTTACGTCAAACATCCAGGCGCATTCCAGTACATGAGTGATGCTGACGCGGATCGATCATGCTGGGAATCCGCAGGACAAATCGGGCTTTTGTTCGGCCTTCCGGCTGGAATTCTTGGCTTGGGTGGATATGGTTGCTTTGTGCTTGGCCGCCGGGCCGTAAAGAAAAAGAGGGTGTCAGCGTAGCTTCCTGTTGTCGTTGCTTGCGGTTAGATTGGCGCTAGAAGGGTGACCGGCCGCAATGATCCAAAAAGTACTGTTAAGCCTTTTGACAACCGAACAAATCGGGTGTTTTGTTCACAGTAAAATGACCGCCCGCTGAGGATTTTGCCAGTTGTTGCTGCCTTGTTGTGCCAGCAACACCGGATTTGCTAAAATATGTCCTAAAAAGTTAGCAAGGAGCAAAGTGCGTTCGTCAGGTTGCCACCACATTTGATGTCCCACGTCGTAATCATCTATCCGCTCCAAGAGATGCATCATGGGCGCTGAATATCTCAATGTTGATGTAGAGGTGCGATCCCATGCCGATCTAGCGCCGCTTCGCGATCAACTCGGAGACTCAGTTGACTTGATGTTCTGTGGCGAAACCAGTCCCGGAGAATTCCTCTTAACGTTTGAACGTCACGCCGCCGACTTGGCTGACCCCAATCCAGATAAAACAGCAATCGCCTTGTGTAAATTGATCGAGCATCTGCATGGTCCAGCAAAGCAGCTTTGGGACTCTGCTGAAGATAGAGTATTTGATGTTGGATTTGAGGCCGTTTCCGATGTGCGCTGTGGACGGAACTTGCTGTCAGCAGAAACCATGTTGAGAATTGCTCGGCTCAATGCGCGGCTTGCAATCTCAGTCTACACGCACTCTCAACCCGCGGCGGCAGCTTGTCATGACGACAAAGAGCGATCAAAAACTAGCGACAAAAAGCAATCAAAGTGAGCAGGTGTGAGCGCGACGCCACAATAAAGCGTAGGTTTTCCCCAAAAAAATGTTGGGACCCGCGCTATAACGTGTATTTGGCAAATGAAATTTGAGCAGCTGTGGAAATTGAAGATTGAGCAGGTCGGAGGAAGCGGATGGCGTGGTTTTGTTCATGCTTTAAGTCCTTATTGTTCTAGAATGTCTTAGTTAAGCTGCGCTGCGGTTCTTCTTTCGTTTTAAGCTCTCTTTGAAGCGATAGCTTTCTCCTTCGATGGAGACGATGTGGCACCGATGGATTAGTCGATCCAGAACCGCTGATGTGAGTTGTTTGGTGCAGAAAACGCTCGTCCAATCTTTGAATTCCAGGTTGGTCGTGATGATCGTTGATTTGCGTTCGTAGCGAGCATTTAAAGTTTGGAATAGCAGCTTAGCTTCATCCACATTGCAGTCAGCCATGCCGAGTTCGTCGACGATCAGCAAATCAAGCTTTGCCAGTTGGCCCTGAAGCTTCAAGACTTCGCGCTCGTCCCGAGCTTCGATAAGTTGCTGAACGAGTTCGCCGGCTGTGTAAAATCGAACATGTTTGCCGTCCTGGCAAGCTTGAACGCCCAGAGCAACCGCCAGATGCGTTTTGCCGATACCATGCGGTCCTATCAAGACAATGCTTTCAAGGTTCTTTAAGTAGGAGCCGCTAAACAAGTCCAGGACGAGCTGTTTGTCGAGCGAAGGGAGCTCTTCGAAATTAAACGCATCAAGTGTATTGAGGTAAGGAAACTTGGCTCGGGTTACCCGTTCCTTACGCCTGCTCGCATCACGCGCCTGAACCTCGAGTTCCAGCAGTGTGCAAAGATATTCGTCGTACCCTATTTTGCTTGCGCAAGCTTCTCTTGCGGCTCGCTCGTAGTTTTTTGCAACCGCCGATAACTTCAGGCGTTTGAGATATTGGTCAAGCAACGCATTCATGATTGTCCTCCAGTAAAGCCTGATATTGGGTCACTTCAGGAATTACCACCTTGTACGCCATGAGCGGATGTTCATTTGGATCGAGACATTCGACCGATCGAGGAGCGGCTCTCAGCCGGTTAAGGATGGATGTGACGGCCGCTAAACTGAACGTTCTCAGCCGAGTTGCTTCTTCAATGGCTGAGGCGGTCAAACTGCCGCCATATTTGACGTGGCATCGAATGATGTCGATGAATTCGCGGCCGGCCTTGCCGGGCCCCTGCTTGTCGACCATCGACCTGTAAAAATCCCAGTAACCTGGAGGCCATCGGCCGCAATGATCCAAAAAGTACTGTTAAGCCTTTTGACAACCGAACAAATCGGGTGTTTTGTTCACAGTGAAATGACCGCCCGCTGAGGATTTTGCCCTTATTGACAAGATTAGCGCAAACACATTGAGCAAAAGGTGCTTGATTGAAGGTTGTGTTCACTCCGGCACTCAGGGTATTCCCCTTCAATGGTTGACTGGAAATCGCTTTCAGTCCTGCCTTTTTCAGACTTACCTTGCGGGATTCCAAGCAGCTTAGCAGACATTTTCGTATCGCTGCGGCCGATCACCCAACTTCCGGTTGCAATCAGCATCTTGAATGGACGAACTCATTTTCTCGTAAACGTTGAGTCTCGAAGCTGATGTGTCACAAGCGCTTCGGGCTTACCGTAGGTTTTCGCACGTTTGCTGCCGGTACCCCGATTAGCGATTGTCTCGTCTATTGCAACCAGCTGATAGCGGAGCAGTCTTTCTCAAGCCGCTCGCGAAAGGCTGGATGGGCAATGTCGATCAGGGCCTTGGCTCTTTGTCGCACATTTTTGCCGTGCAGATAGGCAATACCATATTCAGTGACGATATAATGGACGTCAGCACGCGACGTCACGACGCCGCTTCCCTCGGCAAGGAAGGTCGTGATACGTGACACCGTGCCGTTTTTGGCCGTCGATGGCAGGGCGATAATTGCCTTCCCGCCTTTCGATCTCGTAGCGCCGCGTACAAAATCCACTTGCCCGCCAAAGCCGCTATACAGATTGTGGCCGATCGAATCTGCGCACACTTGACCGGTGATGTCAACCTCGATGGCGGAATTGATCGATGTCATCTTGTAGTTCTGGCTGATGATCACAGGATCGTTGATGAAGTCGCTTGGTTGAAACTCGACGAGAGGATTGTTGTTGACGAAATCGTATAGACGCCGGCTCCCCATCACAAAACTGGCGGCAATCTTGCCCGGCAGCACCGTCTTTGCGTCGTTGTTGATCACGCCGGCTTCAACAAGCGGCAATATGCCGTCGGAAAACATCTCTGTATGAATGCCCAAGTTGCGCTTGTCTCCAAGAGCGCGTAGCACCGCATTTGGTATCGCACCGATCCCCATTTGCAGTGTGGCTCCGTCTTCGACAAGCGAGGCGACGTGCTTGCCTATTGCATTCTCGACTTCGTCCGGCTCTTCCATGATCAGCTCCGGCAAGGGGCGATTGGATTCAACCAGATAGTCGATGCGACTCAAATGCACAAACGATCTGCCGAGCGTCCGCGGCATTTGCTCGTTGACTTCGGCAATGACCACTTTTGCGCATTTCCTGGCGGCAATCGTGAGGTCTACTGAAACACCCAGGCTGCAATAACCATGCGCGTCAGGCGGAGAAACCTGGATCAGGCAAACATTGATCGGCAGCGTACCGTCAAGAAACAAGGACGGTATCTCGCCAAGGAAAACCGGCGTGTAGTCAGCCCGTCCTTCATTGACGGCCTCTCGTACATTCGGCCCTATAAAGAGCGCATTGGTGCGAAATGAGTCCTTGTACTCAGGAAGGGCATATTCGGCAGAGCCGAGAGTGAGAAGATGATAAATCTGGACATTGCGCAGACTTCCCGCACAACCAACGAGAGCATCGATGAGCACTGCCGGCGCTGCCGCGTTGGAATGAATGTACACGCTGTCGTTAGACTTGACGACAGCCACGGCTTCTTCGGCGGTGGTCAGTTTCCTCTTATACTCCGAATACCATGAGGGCCTGCTTTCAACCGATGCTGTCACTTATCCTCTGCCTTTCGCTTTCTTGAGCCTTAACACTGGATGTTTTGCCTGAAGTCTTCTAATCGCTGCCAGAAGCCTTGCCGAAACCCCACCGCGTAAGGAGATACATGGTAATGGGTAGCGTGAAAATAAACAGCAATCCCGCAATCGCAAGGTAATCCAAAAGCATACAGCATCCCCCCAGTCTCAGAATATATGTACCGGCTGCTGATTTCATCGTTCTTGCGACGTACCGGCACAAGACGTCAACAGGATATGATGGCCTGGCAGAGCCAATTGCAGGGGTAAGAGTGTCGAAATTTCTTGTCATTTGGTCATTGGAGCCTAATCTGCTCTCTCAGGAAGCAGTAAAGTCGGTCTTGAAAATGCCAGCCTATGCTGAAAAGTTGCTTGCCGAGCGTAAACTGGAAAAACGCTATCATGTTGTCGGCGCGCACGGCGGGGCATGGATATACGATGTCTCCTCGAATGAGGAACTCGATCGCCTCCTGGCACTCGCTCCCGTCTACAATTTTGCCCGTTACCAGGTTTTCCCCCTAGCCGAGATGACCGACGCCCAAACCGTCATTACTGCTTAGCCGGGAGTGGTCGGGCCCCAAGGGTGATGCAATGCGACTGTGAACCCAATCCGCGAAATCTACTCTGGTTTTCCGTTTCCGTTCTCGCTCCAATGCGCCGACAGCCTTTTCAGCGAAATGAGCAGCTTCAGCGCTTCGCGACCGGAGTCAGTGAGCGCGTATTCCACCCTTGGCGGCACTTCATTGAAAGTGGTCCGGGTTATCATGCGGTATTCCTGCAGTTTTCTCAGGCGTTCGGTCAGTGTTTTCGCGCTCAATCCAGGCAGCGAGCGCAGCAATTGAGTTGTTCTTCTGCTTCCCTGAGATAGCTCAATCAAGACCGCTGTCGTCCAGCGGGGGCTCAGCAAATTCAAGCTATCCTCAATCAGTCGGCTGTCTTCCGGCTTCAAGCTTGTCGTTTCTTCTTGGAGTCCCATAACATCTCCCTACCTGCTGGTATGACAATTACATCAGAGCGATGCCCTTACCGCCTCATCCGAAAGCCTGATTTTTTCCTTTTTGCACTTATATGTTTTTCAGAGCGGTGCGTTTAATGTTTACACCCCGGTAATCAAAACACTTTCCTGACATTCATTCAGTGGTTTACGACTCGTGCCACCTTGGCAACATCGAAGTCGCGGCCCTGCCGCTCATACAAATCAGTAAGGGTGCCGTGCATTTCTCTCTTGGCTTCTTCCAATCCCTTAATTTGCTTGTGCACGCGCCGCAAGCCTGCCAGAAGGACTCTTTCGGCATGAGCGTAATTGCCCTCTTCGATCAAGCGGCGGCCGGCTGCGAGATATATCCTCCAGTTTGATTCATCATAGACTTCGTTCATGGGTGCCACCAAATGTGATTACAGTTTTCAGAGCCCGTTGCCTCACACTGCAATTCTCGCGTTTAGTCATTTCATTCACATCGTTCAATGTGCTTATTGCAAAGACCGACGGCCTGAGCCGGAAGAATGATGAAGAAAGGGAAAACGTCTACGCCTTCTCAAATGCAAGCGCTGAAAACGCAATCCTGAATTGTCCACACAAGGCATGGGCGAAAAGCCCACCACAAACTCCGGATGTTGCAGGCTTTCTCAGCGAGCATTGCGCTCACTTCAGTTGTTGAGGTATTCCTTCAAAGAATATAGATTCTTGTTGTTGCGCAGTTTCTTGAAGGCTTTCGCTTCAATCTGCCTGACGCGCTCTCTGCTCAGTCCGAGCTGCTGCCCGCATTGCTCGAGGCTCATTGGTTTGCCGTCATTGAGTCCATACCTAAGCTCAACAAGAGCTCTTTCCCCTGAGGACAAATTGCCGAGGAGATCTTTGACCTGCTTCGAGAGCAGGAAGTTATTGACCGCATCGTCCGGATTGTCACCCTTCTCGTCCGCAATCATGTCGGACAACGATGTGTCGCCGTCTTCGCCGATGCCCTGATCAAGAGAAATGAGAGTCTTTTCCGCAGCCAGAGCCTGCATGATCTTATCGCGGCCAAGCCCGGATTTGTCAGCAATCTCATCGATGGTTGGCTTGCGTTCAAGCTTGCCGGCGAGAATGCTGGTTGCTTTTCTCATTTGAGTCATCACTTCAATCATGTGCACCGGCACTCTGATTGTGCGCGCCTTATCGGCGATGGCGCGTGTGATTGCCTGCCTGATCCACCACGTTGCGTAGGTAGAGAATTTGAACCCTTTTTCGGGATCGAATTTCTCGGAGGCACGAATGAGACCCAGGCTTCCTTCCTGAATGAGGTCTTCAAAGCTCAATCCCCGGTTGCGATAACGCTTGGCGATACTGACAACGAGCCTGAGGTTGGATTGCACCAGGCGCCGCTTGGCAGCTTCGTCACCGGCGCGTGCCCTGCGAGACAGCTCGATTTCTTCATTGCCATCCAGAAGCCGGTGACGGCCGATGGATTTGAGATAGGCACCGAGCGCGTTAGTGTCCGTGGTCACAACTTCCCGACCAGGTCTTATTGCTTCGTCAACTTCTTCGTCAGCATCGATTTCAGGATCGAAGTCCAGCGCATCAAATTGCTCTTCCGCGAGCTCATCATCCCGCATAAGCGGCATGTCAAAACCAAGATCCTGCTTGGACTTTGGTCTTCCTGGCTTGCGCTTCACTTTTTCCTGGGTTGCTCTACTCATTTTTGTGTGGCTTATCCAATAAGCTTTCGGGGTCAAAAGAGAGGAATAAACTTGCCCGACCTCAGGCGAGATCGGGAATGGGCTTATTTTTCGAATCGGGACTGTGTCCCGCGCCCCCCTGTAATGAGGATGACGCAAGACACCATACATATGTTCCACCCTTAACAAATTCCTAAACCTTCAAGAGCGCAGATTTTTCACAGGCGCATGCCGCCTGAGATGAGCTCACTCGTTTCAGATCAACAAATGCGCGGCAGCTGATCCCCGGAAAGCCTGTCTACGTGTCGTCTTCCACCGATTCGCGAGCGCAGCACTACCTTGCCGGGGTGCTCGGCAGTCACTTTTCCAATAATTGCGGCCCGGCCTCCATTACCATTCCCTTGCATGGCAATGAGAACTTCCTCCGCATCATTCTCCGGCACAAAGGCGACAAGCCGTCCCTCGCATGCCACATACAGGGGGTCGAGCCCGAGAATTTCGCAGGCTGCTTTCACCCGCTCAGCAACAGGGATTCGCTCCTCATCCAGCTCGACGCCAACTTTTGACGACTCAGCAAGCTCAATGAGGGCGCTTGCCAGTCCGCCGCGGGTCAAATCACGCAGGCAATGGATTTCCAGTCCAGTGTCGAAGATGGCTGCCGCCAATTCGTATAAAGGAGCGCTGTCGCTTTCAATCTCAGCTTCCAATTCCAGTCCTTCGCGGGCACACATGATGGCCATGCCATGCAAGCCAATCTCGCCGGAGACGATTATGACATCACCTTCTCGAGCTCTGTCGGAGGCGGGGGGATCCTCAATCTCAATCACGCCGATGCCCGCAGTGTTGATAAACATTTTGTCGGCCGCTCCCTTGTTGACCACCTTGGTGTCACAAGCAACGACTTCTATGGCGCACTCTTCTGCGCTGGAGCCGAGGGATTTGACGACACGCTCGAGGTCATCCATGCTCAACCCTTCCTCAAGTATGAAGGACGCCGTCAGATATAGCGGTCGCGCTCCTTTCATGGCCAGATCATTGATTGTGCCATGAACAGCCAAACTGCCAATGTCACCGCCGGGAAAAAATATGGGGCTGACCACATACGAATCTGTTGTGATAGCAAGTCTTTCCCGGGCAAACTCCACCTCAGCAGCATCTTCCAAACGAGAGAGCGTCGGTCCACTTAAATGCGGCAGAAAAAGATCGCGAATGAGCTGATTGGTCAGTTTTCCACCGGAGCCGTGCCCCAGCCTGATCGCTGAGAACGAAGCCCTGGGAAGAGGGCAGCCGTATCCGGCCGAGCCTGTGCTGTCACCATTGCCGCCTGTCATATTATGTCTTCGGCTCCCATTTGACAATGCACGACGTCCCAGACAACGTGAAGCAGAAGGACGTGCGCTTCCTGTATGCGATGAATGCTGTAACTGGGCACCACCAGATTGTAATCGACAAGGTCGTTCAACCGTCCGCCATCCTTGCCGGAAAAGGCGACCGTCATCATGCCCATCCTCTTTGCCTGCCTGACTGCTTCTACGAGATTGGCCGACATGCCGCTGGTCGTTAGGACCAGACAAATGTCTCTTTCGCCGGCGAGACGTTCGAGCTGGGTGGCGTACACACGCGAAAAATCAACATCATTTGCTACCGCCGTCACAAGCGCAGTGTTGCCGGACAGCGCATAGGCAGGCAGCGGAATTCGCTTCTCGTAAATCGGATGCATGAATTCGACCGCTACATGCTCCGCGTCACAGGCGCTGCCTCCGTTGCCCATCACGAAGAGCTTTCCTTGATCGGCAAAACGTGCTGCCATCTCGAAGGCGATGCGCTCGATGAGCGGCTGCGAATCTTCAAAAAATCGCGCCGATACGCTCGCTGATTCTCTCACTTTGCGGCTGATGGCCGACTGCAAATCGGTGCTAGGCATGATCCTCACTCCAGTGCTTGAATTTGTAATAGCTGGCGCATGTTCCTTCAGCCGACACCATGGTCGCTCCCAGCGGGCGCTCCGGAGTGCAGGCTGTGCCGAACGCCGGGCAATCGGACGGCTTTTTCAAGCCGCGCAAAATCTGCCCGCTTATGCATATGGCCGCTTCTCTTGCCGGCGGCAGAGCGATGTCGAAAAAGCGCTCTGCATCAAAATCTCGAAAACTATAGCTCAATTTATAGCCGCTTTTGGGGATGGCCCCCAATCCGCGCCATTCTCGATCGACAACATCGAACACTTCTTTCAAAAGCGCTTGCGCTCGTTTGTTGCCTGGTCTGTCAACCGCTCTCAAATACTGATTTTCTACCTGCGCTTTACCTCGTTCGAGCTGTTCGACACAACGATAAATTCCTTCCAGCAAATCGAGGGGCTCGAAACCTGAGATAACGATCGGCACTCCGTAGTTGCGTGTAATTGGCTCGTATTGCTGGTATCCCATGATGCTGCATACATGACCCGGTCCGAGAAAAGCCTGGACCTGATTGCCTGGCGCTTGCAATATTGCCGTTACCACAGGCGGTACTGTTACGTGAGATGTAAGCATAAAAAAGTTTCTCAAGCCCAGCTCGCGTGCCTGCCAGACAGCCATTGCATTAGCAGGGGCCGTCGTCTCAAATCCGACTGCAAAAAAGACGACGCTTGTGTCTTTGTGGTCCCGGGCAATTTTCAAGCAATCAAGCGGCGAATAAACGACGCGAACGTCGCCGCCGCGCGCCTTCACGTCCAGGAGATCGCAATCACTTCCTGGCACTCTCAACATGTCGCCGAATGAGCAAAATATGACGTTTTCCGTTTGCGCAATGGCTATGGCTTTATCGATTATGGCAACGGGCGTGACGCAAATAGGACAACCCGGTCCGTGCACCAACTTCAAAGCCGGCGGCAATAAATCTTCTATGCCATACTGCAATATCGTGTGCGTTTGCCCCCCGCAGACTTCCATGATTGTCCAGGGACGGGTCTGAATCGCCTTTATGTCCCGGCACAAACGCAAGGCAATGTCGCGGTCCCGATACTCATCAAGATATTTCATTGCTGTTGTCTCCGTCTGCCAGCTCGTCCGCCAATTGCCCTGACAGGTGCAAGATCTTGAGTTGGTTGGCCGCCTCTTCTTCGTCGATCATGCCGATTGCAAAACCAACATGGACAATGACGTAGTCACCAACTTGTGCCTCCGGTGTATAAGTCATACAGACCGAACGTCTCACTCCTCCGAAACTTACTTTCGCAGTCGGCAAGCCATCCTTTACATACAGCTCTTCAACAATTCCCGGTACGGCAAGGCACATTGCTAAATACCCTCGCCCTGAGGGGCAATCAATCCGCTTCTGGCAAGGGCAATGACCGCCTGCCCTAAAGCCAGTCCTCCGTCATTGACCGAGGCAAGCTGAGGAAGGAATACCCTCAATCCATGCTGTTGCAACGCAGAGACAGTCTCCTCGAGCAAGATCGAATTCTGAAACACTCCGCCGGACAAGCATATGTCGGTGACGGCCAGATTTTGCGACAGTTGGCAACAGGTCTTAACGATCAAGTCGGAAACCGTCTTGTGAAACTTCCTGGCCATTAGAGACGGAGGAACTCCTTGAAGGTAATCGCGATAAAGGGCGCGGATGAGCTCGTCGCTTCTTATCACTTTTGCCGCCTCATCTGATTGCCGGTCGCCGTAGGAAAAAGCATAAGAAGCAATCTGCTCCGGCGGCGTGCAATCTTTGCGGGCAACGGTCTCGAGCTCGATTGCCGCCTGCCCCTCATAATGCGTTTCGTGACATACATCAAGCACCGATGCTGCCGCATCAAACAACCGCCCGGCCCCGGACGACAGAGGGCAATTCAGTCCGCGCTCCAATTGTCTTTCTACCAGCGAAAGCGCCTTTGCGCCGGCAATGCCCTGTAAACGCTTTCTGAAATGCTCGATCAAATAGTCGTCGCTTCCCTCGCGTAAATAGGCAAGCGCGATCCGCCAGGTCTGTCTGATTGCGCGTTCCCCACCGGCAAGCGGCACTGCGCTGAGGTGAGCGAGACGCACAAAATCCTGATAGGTTGAACTGATGAACTCACCCCCCCAGAGAGTGCCGTCCAAACCGTATCCTGACCCATCAAAGGCGACGCCAATAACCGGTCCCCTGAGACCATGCTCGGCCATTACGGCAGCAATGTGAGCGTGGTGGTGTTGAACGCCAACCACTGAATAAGGCAACTGACGGTGCTCGGATCGACCATGCCGAATCAGATTGGCGAAAATATCCTGCCTGGCCGTCATGCTTTCAACAACCTCCTGAACGGCAGCAGCCGATGCATACTCCGGATGAAGATCGTGCGCTATCACATCCGGTTTTACACAGAAGAGCTCAAAGTAATTACGCAGTGTGCTTTTGAATGAATCAACCGCCTCGACGGTGAAAAGATCGCCCAGATGCTGACTCAATACGGCTTTATTGCCTCGAATAATGCAGAAACAAGACTTCAGCTGGCCCCCTGCACCAATTGCGGTGCCTTGCGCTTGAAACGGCAATACGATGGCAGCCGGAGCGAAACCGCGAGCTCTTCGTATCAGGCGGGGCGAGCCAAGCTGTATTGAGGCTACTGAATCATCGGTTCTGTGCACAATCTCCCGATTGTGCAAGAGAAAGACATCGGCAATTGAACCCAGCTTTTCGATTGCCTCCTCATTGCCGGCAATAATAGGCTGGGCGGAGATATTTCCTGAGGTCATGACGAGCGGGCAGGCGATTAATCTCACAAGCAAATGATGAAGCGGCGAGTACGGCAGCATTGCGCCGAGCTTGTCAAGCCCTGGCGATACTGCTGCCGCAAGCTCACGCTTGGGGAGCTTGGAAAGAAGGACAATAGGCCGCACTTTGCTTGTCAGGAGCGCCTCCTCTGCCTCACCTACGGCCGCGTATTCCTTGAGGCTTTCCAGATCAGGAAACATTACCGCTAAAGGCTTGGCGTATCTTCCTTTGCGCTCGCGCAATTGAATGACGGCCCTTGGCAGTCCGGCGTCACAGGCGAGGTGAAAGCCGCCAATGCCCTTTATTGCCACGATGCCGCCCGCCGAAATGACTTCAGCGGCCGTCGCTATTGGATCGCCGTCTTGTCGCCTTCCCGCACTGTCGCGCAATTCCAACACAGGACCGCAGTCAGGGCAGCAGATTGTCTGGCAGTGGCAGCGCCTGTCGATTGGATTGGCATACTCATCAGCGCACTGATCACAGAGGGCAAATCGATCCATCGTCGTATTTGATCGATCGTACGGCAAGCAACGAACAACCGTCATCCGCGGCCCGCATGCGGTGCAGCTGATAAAGGGGTGCAGATACCGGCGGTTTTGCGGATCGA
>DATNRC010000275.1:0-8929 GCA_036703705.1 Candidatus Obscuribacterales bacterium | reverse complement strand
ATGCCGCAGCTCGCCGGCGCCTGATCCAATCGAACCTCCGCCTTGTCGTAAGCATTGCCAAGAGATATAGACATCACGGATTGGGTTTGCAAGACCTCGTTCAGGAGGGCAGCCTCGGTCTCATGCGCGCTGTCGAAAAGTTCGATCCGGAGCGCGGCAACAAATTTTCCACATACGCCACCTGGTGGATACGCCAGGCTGTTACGCGGGCAATTGCCAATAAGTCGCGCACCATTCGTGTGCCTGTGCATATGAATGAAGTGATGAACAAGCTGAGGAAATCAAACACTCAACTTTCGCAAGAGCTGGGGCGTTTGCCAACGGCTGATGAATTGTCAGAGGCCTCCGGCTTGAGCCGCGAGAAGGTCATGCTGGCATTCGATTCCACGCGCAACCCTCTGTCGCTTGACTCGACCTGCGGTGACGAGTCCGACAGCACGCTTGCGGATGTAATACAGGATGATGGAGCACCTTTGCCCGATGAAGCGGCAGCCGCCAATCTCCTTGCCCGCCATTTGGCGGAGGCGCTGAGCCCGTTGACGCAAGAGGAAAGAAAAATAATCCTCTTGCGCTTCGGATTAGCCGGAAATGCGCCCGCGAATTTAGATGAGGCAGGTCGCCGCCTGGGTATCAGCCGCGAGCAAGCGCGCAATTTGGAAAACAGGGCTCTTAACAAGCTTAGAAAAGGTGTACATTCTCATCTTAGAGAGTTTCTGAGGTAGACTCGACATTCTGTCGACAAAGCCTATGCAGAAAATCCAGATAGTCTCGGGGCCGTATCGCGCTGGCAAAACCGTCCAGCTTCTCAACGACGTTGTCGATTTTTTGGAAAACAACAGTCCTTCCGAGGCGATCCTCATTGTTCCGTCGCAGCGCTACCGCCGCCTGATCGAAAGGCGGCTGGCAGAAACACTGAAGGATCGCAGTAAGGGGACAGCCGGTATCTTCGGCCTGAAAATCTTGTCCTTTTACGCCCTTTGCGAGGAAGTGCTTCGCAGATTGGGAGTCGCTTTTCGCGTGATACCGGATAAGGTGCGGCCGGCGCTTGTGCAAAGCATTCTCTCTGATATGAAAGCGCGAGGAGAGTTGATTGCTCTGGCACCGATTTGCGAATACATAGGAACAGCCTCACAAATTATCGAGCTCATCGATGAATTCGAGCGGGCTGCGCTCTCTCCGGCGGATCTTATAAGCCGCCTCGAAGAAACTGCAGACAGCGGCTCCAAGTATCTGGAATTGGCGAGAGTGTACGAACGCTATTGGCGGAAGCTCGACGAGCTGGCGCATGCAGATCAGCGCCAGTTGGCGTTTCGCTTGCGAGAAAAACTGGCATCAGGGAAGGACTTCGATCTTTCTCTCAACTTTGTGGGGGTGGATGGCTTCGATCGCTTCAATCCTTTGCAGCTCAATGTTCTTGATGCCATCTCTCCGTATTGCTCGTCGCTGAAGGTGCTTTTCGATTACATGGACCATCGGCTTGAGGGAGCCCACGATTATGTTTGGAAAGAAGAGAGCTACAAAGATCTGTCCGCCGTATTCGCCGGCAGAATGACTGTGAAGACGGTCGGACTTACTGATAAGGCAAGCATGAGCAGAGAGCCGATGGCAATCGAAAGAGAAGCTATCGCCGTGCGAGCTTTGCCGGGCGCTCCTGTCAAAGCCGGCGGCAGAAGGCGCACAAAGAGAGACGCTGCCGGGGACATTCAGCTGAGCCTTTTCTCTCTCATGGAGAGCTTGGCGGGCGGAAACGGTGCCGACAACAACGGCAAGCGGCTGCCGGTCGAGAAGTACAAAGCCATGGACCGCTTTCTGGAAATGGATCTGATCGCCCGCTTGATTAAGAAGCGCTTGTCCGTTGATGCTGTTTCACCCTCTCAAATTTTGGTCGTCGTCCGGGACGTAGCCAAATACAAAGCAGCGGTTCATGCAGCGTTCGGCAACGCACGCATCGGCTACTTTCTTGATGAGCCGATACCTCTCAAGGCATTGCCTGTGGTGCGCTGGGTGATTGACATTCTGCGCCTGGCGCACGATCAATTTCCCCGTTCCTCAACCATCAAGTGCATCAGGAGCGCGCATTTCCGCAAGGATAAGTGTTCTCTGTCGGCTTTTGACATTGATCGGCTCGATTCGCTCAGCGTCGACAACTGCGTTGTGCAGGGTCGCGACCAGTGGGACGATTGTCTCACGCGCAAAGAGGAGAATATCGCACTCAAAGAAAAGCTCAGCCTGTTTTTTGACTGCGTTACGCCGCCGGCGGAAAGCATGAGTCTCTGGCGATGGGTTGTCTGGACCGAAGATTTGATCGACAAGATCATGGAGCGTCGTCACTGCGGGCGACATCATGCCGCCGGCGATACCGTCGGTTGGGAGCAATGCCACGATCCGTTTGCCCACTGGGAAAAGGAGACTTGCCTGGCCGGCATTCGCAGGGCTCTCGCTGTGCTTATTCAGGAAGCAAATCTCCTGGGCGATCGCGTCGTCAGCGATGAGTATTTTCTTTTGCGCCTGGAGAATCTTATCGAGCAGGGCAACTTCAGGCGGCCGCGGAGCAGGTGGGACGTAGTCACCGTATGCAGTGCGGAGATGGCAGACAACTGTCTTTTTGAAGACATTTACATTGCCGGACTTGTGGAAGGTGAGTTTCCGCGCCGGGTGTCCAAATCGGGATTCACGAGCCCCGACGAAGTTGAGCGCTGGCTGGCGCTGGGCGTCAACATCCACAATCCTCGACAGCATCCGGCATTCGAGTCTGCTCTCTTCAACTCTCTCGTTCAAAGAGCAAAAGGCCGCATCGTGGTCACCTGTCCCAGCTCGGAGATTGATGGTGAGGAGCTCGTCCCCTCGTTTTTGCTCACAGGCGGCAAGCCGGAGGAGGAAAGCGGCATCAAGCCGTCAATTCCCTTCGCCTCTTCCTGGAAAGAGCCTATTTCGGATCGCGATTACGTGACGGGACAACTCTGGACCGGCAGCAAAAGGATCTTATGCAATCACCCTGACGTGAGAGCTTTGCAAGATCGGCTTCAGGAGCCCGTCTCGGTTTTGCGCATGAGAGAAGCAGGCGATGTCTCCACTCCATGGAACGGTTATCTGGTCGACTTTGTCTCAACCGGCGCGCTCAAAGTGAGGATGCCTGATCGCTGGAGCGCGACACGCTTGAGCGACTTCGGCAAATGCCCGTTTCGTTATTGGGTCTCTCACGTCCTGTCTCTCGAGCCCCATGAAGAGCCTGCCTTTGGCGCAAACCGCTTGATTCTTGGGCAAACCTTTCACAAAGCGCTGGAAATTTTCTACCGCCTCCTGAATGATCAAGGTGCGACTTTGCTGACAATGAGCGATCAGGAATTCGAGGCTGCTTTCAATCAGTCGTGTGAGGAAGCGCTTGCCTGGCTGGGCGCGAAACCGGACATAAAAAGAGGCGAGTTTTGGCAATACGAGAAAAACGAAATCGTATTCAGACTGAGGCGGTTCCTCTCATACGAGAAACAGAGAGCGCGCACTGACAAACGAGGCTTTGTGCCGATTTTGTTGGAGAAGGGATTTGGCCTGGATGAGGAGGGTGATGCTGATGCTCTCGTTTTGCGTTTGCCCAGGCGCGAGATTCGGGTTTGTGGCCGCATCGATCGTATAGATGTGGCAAGCAATCCCGCTTCTCCGGGCAGCAAGGAAGTAAGAGTAATCGACTACAAAACAGGCTCGAAGCCCATTAATGAGCGGGACGCGCTCTCGGGGCGAAACCTCCAGTTACCCATATATGCGATGGCGGTGGCAAAGACGATTATGCCAGACTGCCGTGTAGTAAGCGGACTCTACTTGAGTGTGTCCCAGGGAGAAGTAATAGGCAGGCTGGACTTTGGCCGCCAAGCGGACGACAAGGATGATCGTCAAAACATCGACGTGCTTGGCAAAACGAAGGAGAACATCGAATCGTTCGTAACGGCGATTGAAAATGGTGATTTCAGAGTGCGCCCGAATGGCGCGACGGTCTGCCAGGGATGTCCTCACGCTGCCGTTTGCAGAATCAGTGAATTGGGTTCGGTAAGCTCTTCCGAGGAGGACTGATGACGAAACTCACCGAACAACAAACTGCGGCCGTCACGAGCACCAACTTGAATGTTCTCGTGTCGGCGGGAGCTGGTTCGGGCAAGACGCATGTGCTTGTGGAAAGGTATGTGCGTATTCTCGAGGACGATCCCAAGCTGACGGTCGCAAATTTAGTGGCGGTGACTTTTACACGCAAGGCGGCGAGCGAAATGCGGACGCGGTTGAAATCGCGCTTTCAAGATCTGTTTGAAAAGGCGAACGGCGACGAGAAGAGCCGCTGGCTGAGTTGTCTGTCCGGCATCGACGGCGCGAAGATAGGAACCATTCACAGTTTGTGTGAATCGATCATTCGCGCCTTCCCTGTAGAGGCCGGCGTCGATCCGCAATTTGAGGTGCTTGACGACATCGAGCGTACGGAGCTGATTAAGCTCAGCATCGATCAAGCGCTGCGCGAGGTGATATTAGAACAGTCGCAAGAACACGAATTGCTTTTGGCCTTCAATCTTGACGACGTAAGGAAGTGGCTGTTTTCCGTGGTCTCTTCATCGCTCCAATTTCAAGAAGCGGCGGCGGAGTTTCAACCGCTTATAGAGGGTGGAGGCTTCGATGTTCATTTCTCCAAATTCGCCGCCTGGGCGCGGCGCAGGGCGATTGGTGAGTTTTTGGCCAATCCTGATGTCGAGCGCTGCCACGATTTTCTCAAGGGCAATGAGTGGCGAGATAAGGACAATCCGTTAGAGCATGGCAGAGTACGGTGTGTGGCTATTTGCGATCAGCTGCGTTCCGAATCCGCATGGTCGGCGATTGTTGAGCTCAGTGAAATGCCTGCGGTGCGCGCCGGCGGAAATAGCGACGAGGCCAAAGCGCTTCGCGGTGCCATCAAAGAATTACGCACCCTCGCCAAAGCTTTCGTTGCCCCAATTCCGCAGGAATTGAACGAGCGCGATCCTTATGCGTTGAAGCTGATTGGCTGTTTGATCTCCATCGCTATAAGAACGATTGAGCACTATCGTGTGCAAAAGCAATCCAACCACAAGCTCGACTATGACGATCTGATCCGCCTGACGTTTGCCGCCCTTACCTGCCACGACTCGCAGGCGCGCAAAACTTTCAACCAATCACTGAGAGCGATTCTCGTCGACGAATTCCAGGACACGAACAAATTTCAGTCGCGCCTGATTGCTCTTCTGGCGGGGGAGCAAACGCGAATATTCCTCATCGGGGACGACAAGCAATCTATATATAAGTTTCAGGGCGCAGACGTCTCGACATTCAACGAATGGAAGAAACTTCTCTCCGGTGGTCTCAGCGCTCAAGGTCTCGAGGATCTCAGCCTCAGGGGGGAATCGCGGATTGTCAGTCTAAATCGCTCATTCCGCAGCCATCCGCAACTTGTGGCCGTAGTGAATCACGTCTTTGAAGATCTATTGGCCGTTGTCGACGAACCGGAGATTTATCGCGCGCAGTTTGAGGCACTGGATGCTGCTCGTGGAAATGCCGGTGACGAAGTACGCGTCGAGGCAGTTTTGTTCGACTCTTCCTCCTTCGACAAGGGCGGCAACAAAGGAAAGGTCGATTATGAGGCAGAGTTGATTGCAAGATGGATCAACAGGCAGGTTGATCAGCAACTGCCGATTGAGCTCAAGGGACATGAATCCTCTCGCCCCGCGCGCTTTGGAGACTTTGCCGTCCTCGTGCAGAAAAATGGAGACTTCGCGCCGATCGAAGAGGCGCTTGCCCGATTTCGCATACCATATGTCACCCTTGGCGGAAAAAGCTTCCTCCGACGACAGGAAGTATTTGACGTCGAGAATCTGCTTCGCTTTATCGACAACCCGCTGGACAGTCATTCTCTCCTGGCTGCTCTGCGATCTCCCATGTTTGCCCTGTCTGACGACATTATTCATGCAGTTATGGCTAGTGACGCACAATTCTTGTGGCAAGCCTTGCAGCGCACAATCAAGGAAAGACGTCCCGGATTGGAGAGCGTCTCTCAAGCCGTATGGCAATTGAAGAATCTGATCGAAGCCGGGCAAATGATGCCGTTGGGCGACTTGCTGAGAAAGATCATCTCCATTACAAACTATGATTTGGTTCTGATGTCGTCGCACAACGGTCAGCAGCGTTCTCGCAATTTGTGGAAGTTGGTTCATCTTGCAAGCATGCACGAAGACCTTTCACCGGGCGAATTTGCGCAGCGGCTTGCTCTCATGCGACAGTTCAACGTCAAGCAATCCGATGCGCCTCTCGATCCGACCGATGCCGTAAAGTTGATGACGATTCACGGCTCGAAAGGACTTGAATTCCCCGTTGTCATTCTGCCGGCGCTGTCACCGATCGTCTACAGCAACAAGAGTCCGATCATATTTCACAAACAATATGGTATCGCCCTTAATACCACACGCGGAAAGGATGAACATGCCCCCGCCTGGTATCGGCTTGCGAAGCTGGTTGATAAGGACATGGAAGTCGAAGAGCGGAAGCGACTCTTATATGTGGCAATGACACGGGCGCGCGATCATTTGGCTCTCTTCCTAGATCGAAACTCGCGGGATGTTGAGTCGTTTCGGCGCTGGTTAATGACCGCTTTGAGAACGTCCGAGCTGGAGGATGCAAAGCAACGAATTATTGAAAGCGGCGATGTGAAATGGCGCTTGAGCTGGGCGGATCTTGCAGAAACAGAGGCGCCGGAAGAAGAACAACCGCGGATCATTTCCATTGCCACCGATGCCTGCGTGGAAGACAGGCAGCCGGTAAAGACCGTGTTTGATTTGATAGATCCTGTTAATCAATTCGTTGATGAGCCACCTTCCGCGTTTAGTGGATTGTGGAGAATTACGCCTGCGCGGACGGGTGTGCAAATAAATTCGACGATCGTGGGCACTTTCTTTCATTCGCTCATGGAACATCTCCTTCATACCGTGGTTTTGCCGACGAGGGAGCAAATAGAAGCGGTCGCATATGCACAGGGAGAAACGGCGGCCCATCCGGAAGTTCGCGAATATCTAATCAGCGAGGGCGAGCGCTTGTTGCAAAAATTTGCGGGCAGCGAGCTTTATGAGCTGATGCTGAAATCGAAGCGCCGCTTCCACGAGGTTCCGTACCTCACGTTCAGCGAAGGCAAGCTCAAATCCGGGCGCCCTGATTTGCTGCTCGAAGACAATGAGGGAAACTGGCACCTCATCGACTACAAAACCGATCAGGTGCCTCTGAGCGAGCTGGCTTCTCACGCCAGGCAACACACGAAACAGCTTGCCGGATATGTAAGCGAACTGCAGAGGCTTGTGGGCATCGTCCCACGACCGGCCCTCTATTTTGCTCAGCACGGCATCCTCCATTACATGGAGGCATGAGAGAGAATCAGTGAGTTGCTTCAGAACGTGGGATCGTGAGCCTGGATAGACCACTTGATCGTGGATTTGGGCACCAGCACTATTTGTCTCAGTGCAGATGGCTTATCAGAAAGGTCTTGCCGGAATATTCTGGTTCACCTTCCCGAACATCATGGCGCTGGCGATTTTCGCATTGCTGGCACCGAAAACTCGCGTGCGCATGCCAGAAGGGTTTACTTTCCCCCAGTACATAAGACATCGACTGGGCAGCGATGGTCGCTACAGCGGTTTTTGTTAGCTAAATCCCGTTTGGGTTACGCAGTTTGATACGGTGGTTCCAGCGTCACGCTCTTGACCGTCCGTTGCACTGCAGGCAGGCGAAGATTGACCCGCAACTCTTGCGCAACAAGCTTATTTTCGAAACGTCGCATCGTCTCGAAAGAGTCATTGTGACTCATGATGTTGAGGCTGCCTTCCCATGCGATTCGATCATCGATGAGAGCCGCCTTCTGGTGTATCTTTTTCATCTCCACAACGGTTATACCGGCGTCCAGGGCTTCTTGACTGACAATTTTTGCTTCACTCTTCATGTATTCATCGTGCTCATCGCTGTCTCGTGTATAGATGACCGCTATGACGCCCTTTAACACAAGTTTCTGCAATTCTTTGATCACTCCCCGTCCCCTGCGACGCGTCAAATAAGCACTGACAATAACGACCGACTCCTTCGCGGATCGCAAATCACTGAGAAAACTAGGGTAAAAGTTATTCTCGTTGAACAGTTTGCCAAAGGCAGGGCTGGAAGCAGTCAATCTGTCTCCTGCACCTGTTTTCAGATTGCCATGCGAGTCAACTTCGACCCGATTTTTCTGCACGCTCTCACCTGAGCTTGCACACGACTCTATTCTCAGAGTGCCATTGGAGACGACTTCGACACGCTTTAGATTGCGCGCGCCATGACCGTCTTTTGCCTGCCGCTCATTTAACGATTCGGGTCCTGCCCCCCGCTCAATTAACGATTCGAGTTCAGTCCCCCGTTTCAAGGCGGTGTTCGGATCCATCCCTGAGTGAACCATCTCATCGAACTGAGAATAATAGTGGCGCAAAAGCGCCTCACACTCCTCCTGAAATCGCTCAAACCTGAGGAGCTGTTCCAGACAATCTTCTGCATGTTTCATCAGCGATTGATGTCGAATATTCGCGTCCCTCAGGTTGCTCTGGATAATCTGCGTGCCAGCAATGCCTGAGCATCTGCTCAATTTGTCTTGCGTGCTTTTGATTTCTGCTCGAATGCTCTCTACCAATCGAACAGCCTCAGACCGCCGGTTGATAAGCCTTGTCTTTTGACGGACCAATTCGAAGTCCAAAGCGCGCTCCAGTTCTTTGATTCGATTGCACAATGCAATGAACTCATTTAGTCGAGCAGCTTCTTCTTGGAGACTCTTCAGGGAGAGATCATGCGTCATACACGTCTGGGCTTTCGAGGGGAGCACATTTTGCTTGACTCTATCCCAAGTCGTTATGACAAAAAATGTGCAATTATGCAGAACATT
>DATNRC010000274.1:0-10154 GCA_036703705.1 Candidatus Obscuribacterales bacterium | reverse complement strand
CATCGAGCTCGATTTGCTCGTAGCTGGCAACATCCATCATGGCAAATTTCTCGCCCGCCTTATAGAGGTATTGCATGTCGACCTTTTCAACGGTTGCCTGCGGAAGCTTTTCGCCGGCACGGAATGTCGTTTCCAAAACGTTGCCGGTCTCCATATTCCTGAGCTTGGCTCTGACAAAAGCAGAGCCTTTTCCTGGCTTAACGTGCATGGCTTCAACAACCTGCCATACGCCGTTGTTCCACTCGACGGTCACTCCGGGTCGAAAGTCGTTACTCGAGATCATTTAGCGGTCCCGTATCCTCTGATGACGATAAGAAGTCAAGTTTATCTAACATGGCCAGCGCCATCGCTGCATTCTATCATCAGTTGCTCTGACTGCCCTCCAATGATTGTGTCTTTGCGCAACACAATCCCGCTTGGCAGGTTGCCGACGAACTTCTAACGCGGATATAATCAGCATTTCCCAATTATTTTGGGTGTGACCGATCCTATGTACAATCGTCGGAGAATTCATGTCGACTACCAAATCGCCGTCAGCCACAGTGGAAGGACAGAAGGGAGCCTACAACCCCAAGGAAGTAGAGTCGAAGTGGACGCAGTATTGGTTTGAGCGCGAGGTCTTTGACCTTGACATCATCCCTGACAAGCCCCGCTTCTCCTGCGCATTGCCGCCGCCCAACATCACAGGTAGCCTGCACATGGGACACGCGCTCAATGGCACACTGCAAGACGTGCTGATTCGCTTGAAGCGCATGCAGGGCTACAACGTGCTTTGGCAGCCGGGAACAGACCACGCCGGCATCTCCACGCAAATGGTCGTCGAGCGAAAGCTGAAGAAGGAAGGCAAGAGCCGGCGAGATCTGGGGCGGGAAGCCTTTGTCGAGCAAGTCTGGAAGTGGCGGCATGAATACGGCAATACCATTCTCGAGCAGTACAAACGGCTGGGCGTCAGCTTCAATTGGGATCGGCTGGCATTCACAATGGACGAAGGTTATGTAAAGGCCATTTATCGCGCCTTCGTAACTTTGTACAAAGAAGGATTCATTTACAGAGGACACCGCGTAACCAACTGGTGCCCCCGCTGCCTGACAAGTCTTTCCGACCTCGAGGTGGAGCACCAGGAAGTTCACGGTCATCTTTATCTCATCAAATATCCGCTGGTTGGCGAATCCGGCGGGCTCACCGTGGCAACGACGCGTCCCGAGTCCATGCTCGGAGACGTTGCTGTGGCTGTCAATCCCGAAGACGAGCGCTACAAGAAATTCATCGGCAGGACAGTCAAGCTGCCGTTAACGGAGCGCGAGCTGCCGGTGATTGCCGACAGTTATGTGGACGTTGAATTTGGAACAGGCTGCCTGAAAATAACTCCCGCCCATGATGCGAACGACTGGGAAGTGGGTCAGCGCCACAATTTGCCGGCACCGGTTGTCATTGACGCGGAAGGCAAGATGCTCGCCAATGAATATGTGCCGAAACAATTCCATGGCAAAGACCGATTCATTACGCGGCAAGGTGTTGTGGAAGAACTGAAACAGCAAGAATTGCTGGTCGAGATTCAGGATTATGTTCATGGGGTCGGCCACTGCGAGCGGTGCCATACGGTCATCGAGCCATATCTTTCCGATCAATGGTATTTGTCGATGAAAGAGCTTGCTGAGCCGGCCATCAAAGCCGTCGAAGAAGGGCGTGTTGTTTTCATTCCCGAGCGTTATGCCTCGACGTATCTCGACTGGATGCAGAACATCAGAGATTGGAACATCAGCCGCCAGCTGTGGTGGGGGCACAGAATCCCTGTCTGGACCTGCGAAGAGTGCAAGCACCGGGATGCATTCGAGACCGCGCCCGAACAATGCCCGCAGTGCGGATCGAAGAAATTAGAGCAAGATCCTGACGTGCTGGATACATGGTTTAGCTCCGCATTATGGCCGTTCGCCACACTCGGTTGGCCGCAAGAAACCAACGAGCTCAAAGTCTTCTACCCGACGACCATCCTTTCGACAGCACGCGAGATTATCAATCTCTGGGTGGCACGGATGATCTTCACCAGCTTGAAGTTTTTGAAAACAATTCCTTTCAAGCATGTTTTGATTCACCCCGTCATTCAAACTCCCGACGGCAAACGGATGTCCAAATCCAAGGGCAATGCCATCGATCCGCTGGACATGATCGACAGATATGGAGCTGATGCCAATCGATTTTGGTTTACATCCGTCGGCATCAAAGGCGACCAGGATGTCCGCTTCAGAGAGGATCGTCTCGAGGAGTACAAGAGGTTCTCCAACAAACTGTGGAACGCCGGCAAATTTGTGCTTGCCCAATTGGAAGGCTACACGCCTAAAGGTATAGAGGCCGACAAACTGACGCTTGCCGATCGCTGGATACTGCACCGATACAACGTCATGCTGCGCAACGTCAACGTCGCTTTCAACAACTATGACTTCGATGATGCGGCGCGGGAAATCTACGATTTCACCTGGGATTATTTCTGCGATTGGTACATTGAAATTGCCAAAATCCAGCTTGCTCAAGAAGGAACTGCCGAGCAAACCAGGCGAGTTCTTCACGTCGTATTTGAGGGTCTGATGCGAGCAATGCATCCAATCACGCCCTTCATCACTGAAGAGCTCTGGAGCAAGCTTCCCAAGTCAGAGCTCTTCACTCAATTGGACTCGATAATGTTTGCGCCGTATCCGCGGGAAGATGAGCGTTTCTTCTGCGAAGAGGCGGAAAATGAGATGAGCCTCGTAATGAAGATCATCCGCTCAATAAGAAACACGCGCCAGACATTCAATGTTCCTGCCGGATCGGAAGCCGACGTCATCCTTCACATTGGTGATGCGGGCGAGAAGGCGATTCTTGAAAAGATGACCGACTACATAAAGCGAATCGCCAGGGCGGGGCAATTGACCTTCGCTTCCGACAGCTCAATGCCGCCACGCTCGGCATGGGAGCAAGTCGCATCGAGCAAGGTCATTGTTCCGCTTGGTGCGCTCATCGACGTCGAGAAGACGCGCGAAAAACTCCAGCAACGTAAACAAGCTGTGGAAAAGGATGTGCAGAAGACAAAGCAAATTCTCGACAGCGCGGACTTCAGAAAGAAAGCGCCACCAGAGAAGGTGCAATCAATCGAGTCCCAACTTGCCGAGCTCGAGAAACAGCTGAACAGCATCGACGCGCAATTGAAGATGCTGGAATAGTCTCACTTGTGCTACATTTGTAATACAATATTTGAAAGGACATTCGAATCCTTGCCAGCGCCCTCAAGCACGAGGTTTCCAAGGAGCAGATTCTGGAAGTCCTGGCTCGTTTCATGTGCCCTTGGCCCCGCCCTACCCGCAGCTCTTGCTTCGGCTGAGGCAAGCAAACCAACACCGGCTGCAGTGGCAGCCGTACCGACGCGGAAAGACCGCCGCGCCAAGCCGCCACTATCCTTATCGTTGCCCTCTGTATTGAGATTGTCTGAATCGTTTGTCATTGACTGCGCCCCCATGTTGCACGGTGTTAGAGATAGGTTTCCGGTGATGCTTCCGTCCGTGTCGGTATTCGTTTTGCTGCAAGCTAGTTGAGTGTCTCGAGCAACGACGCAAAACCCGTGTTGCTCGTCCGTATGACGGCACGAAGGTCATAGAGCATCTCGAGCCGATTTTTGATCAGCGTCATGTTCTCCGTCCACCAGTTGCTTGCTCCTCGCTCCGCGCACAGCTTGTTTACCATGGCCTCTCTGCCCACGTTTACGCTCAGGAGCTTGGACTGTTTCCAATACCTGACCAGCTCCTCTCGTCTCGGCAAATTGTTTTTCGACAGAGGGGAAACGGCATGCAGATATCGCGCCGTGGATGGCGACAGATCGACATATTCCGATTGCCTGGAGAAAGCAGCTTTAAGCGCGTTCGGCTCCACTTTATTGGGCCGCCAACCGCCCCGCTTCTCAAGGAGAGCCGCCAGCGCCAGACTGCATATCAGGTAGCCCGACACAATGTTGACCCGATTGCCGTAGAGCACATACTTGCTGTCCGACGACAACCCCAGACTGTCCGAAATGATGCCGAGGATGCCGGTCTGATAAAAATTGGCAATGTTGGTCATTTGAATGAGCGCATCTCTGTGTCTCGTCATCCTGTCCAACACCTGAGACTCCCGGATGATTTGAAAATTGAGCAAATCAGCGTCCGCCGACATGTCGAAAAATCCTTGAAGAACTCGCTTGGTCACCAAGACTTTGGCTCTCTCGTCATCGCGCGCGTCAACAACGAGCCGCTCCACTCCCAGAAGCTCAGCCGCACCGGCGGCAGACGGATTGAGCGAGGGATCCGCACCGGATATGGTGTCCTCCGCAATACGTTCATCCGGCCACACCTCGCGCAATAAATCTCGCAATCCGTCGTCAAAATGACCTAACTCTTGCTGCAGCGAACTCAAAAGAGCAATGCGGTTTTGCACAAGCCCGATCGTATCGCTCCTGCAAGACGGCATGCTGCCCAGCTTTTCCAGATTGCGCTTGTTCTTCAAATCCATCCTGGCGACCTTCTGCTCCTGCCAGATTTTCATCAAAAGCTCGCGTCTGGTCATGGCATAGTTCACTTGCGGCGTTGGAGAATTCAGATAAGCCCAAACAAGTGGCGTGAATCCATACTTTTCCGGCGTGTTGAGATCAAAAAAGTCAGCCAGCGAATTCGGAGGGCTTTCGTTTTTGCGCCAGCCGCCATGCAAAGCCGCAGTTGAAATTGTGGTGATGCCAAGACCGATGGAATTGGAGATGGTGAAGAAAATGTTCCCTGCTTTCGTGTAGCCCTTCAAATAGCTGTAGCCTGCCAGAGCGCCAAGAGTACCAATCTGAATAAAGTTGGCTTCGTAAGTTTTCTGGAGAAATTTGCCGCGTCGTGCATTCATTTTTGCCAGCACGACGTCGATCTGATAGTTGAGCTCTTCCTGGCACTTGTCAGCAGCTATGCGCATCTCAAGATAACCGGCAAGAAGATTCTCCAAAAACCTCAACTGCAGCGCTGTCTTCCTCTCGCTGCCAGGCGTTCCTTGCATCGACCGCAGCTCGCTTATTGTTTCCCCGAGAGAAAGGAGGCGAGCAGTTGATTCCGCATCTCGTTTAAGGCCCAGGGAGGGCCCGGTTGCAGCAGGGGCGACCATTGCCGAGCCTCTCACCTCGTTGAGCAAGCTCAGCAGCTGGCGGTCAAAACCTTGAATGTGAGTATAAAGCGACCACAACAAAACAATCCGTGAGTTGAGCACGAAATTTTTCTTGGCCTTGCCGTCATCAATGCCCGCCAGCGTTTCCTTTTTTGCCAGATTTGCCCCGTAACGCTTTTGCCAGAGCGCATTCATCGCCTCTCTGCGTGTGAGCCTCGTGCCGGGCGCAGGAGTGTCCAAATAGCGCATTACCAGCGGCGGGAGATCCGAGCCATCCACAGGCTTGCCATCGACTACCTCACGCAGCGAATCGGGAGGTCTCAATCCGGATGCTTTGTGGAGTTTGCTGTACAGAATTCCCAGCGTGGGAATAGCAACAGCCAGTCCGGCACCAGTACAGGTGGCAATCTTTCCTTGCAGGAATTTTTCGCTGATTCGAGAATATGGCTCAAACAGTCCATATAGCGTACCGAGCTGAGCGAAATTAGCTATGTTCAGCATCTGGTTGACGCTGTTGACTTTCCGCTCGTCTTTACGCAGCAGATCGTAAGCGTACGCTGTTTCCATCTCCAAGCGGCTCTCCACGCTTTGCACCTGCAGGACAGCCAGCAATATCTTGCGCAAGACCAGGCTCCTCTGCCGCAGAAGCTGCCCGTCTTGATCGACAGGGCCGCCGGATGCGCGCCAGGCGACAATCTGTTCTGCTTCTCGCCGAACATCGAGAATATCCGCCGCTTGCGCTGCATCGGCCGAAAGAGAGCCAGCGGAATAAGACAGCGACGCCTGTGGATATGAAGCAAATGCGATAGCAAGACACAAGAAAACGGACAAAAATTTGGAGTAGCGGCGGAATGCGCTTATCATCAACTCGCTGCCAACGAGACAATCGCACGAATTTAAGCAGAGTTAACGGACGACGTCTACTGCTGAAACCCAATGGTTACCGACTTGCGCTCAAGGACGTTTCACACATATGGGACAAAGTGTAAAAGGTTGCCTGACCATACGCGCAATGAGCATATTCGTGCTCGCGTTTACGCGTCGACCCCAATCTTGAGTTGCACGGTTTCCTCAGCCACACGCAATTGCTCGTCAGTGGTCGTCGAACGTTTTCGCGTCGACTTCAAGGGCATGGACTCGAGAACCGCAGCCATATCCATCTTCTCTATGCAGCGGACTGAATCGGTGCCCGGTGAGTTGACGAGCGTTGACACCGGATGCGCCACCATTTGTTGCGGATCGTAAGGAGCGAGCATGGACAATATTTTGTCCTTGTCTCTCAAATCAGGATCAAGCCAGACATCCTCTTGTTCCGGCGCGAGAATAGCCGGCATGCGATCATGAATCTGAGCCATCAATTCATTGGCCGGGACGGTGATAATCGAGCAGGTGCGCAACGGCGTCCCGTCGGGACTCTTCCACTCTTCCCAGATGCCGGCGAGGGCGAAAGGCTTTCCATCCGCAAGAGTAATGTACATAGGTACTTTGCCGCGCGGGGTCGTTTTCCATTCGAAAAAACCATCAGCAGGAATGATGCAGCGCCGCCTGACGAGAGCAGCTTTAAACGAAGGCTTTTCCGCCAGCGTTTCGCAACGGGAATTGATGAAAGGCTTGTGCTTCTGTACATCCTTGACCCAGAACGGCACCAATCCCCATTTGAATGCCTGCAAAGATCGCTTAGGGCTGTCGCCGTCTTTCTGCGCGATCACCGCCACCAGGTGAGACGGCGCAATGTTATAGCGCGGAATCAAGTCAAGTTCCACCTGTTGAACGTGAAAGCGCTCAACGATTTCATTTGTCGAGTGGTGAAGGGTGTAACGTCCACACATATATAAACAACATCCAGGCTCATGAAGCAGATCCGAGCTGCTTCGCACTTCTGCTTCGTACCTCTACAAATGATACTGCATACGAAACGGCAATGTTGGGCGCCATTCTGGACGGTGCTGGTTCTGGCTAAGAGCAACCTGCATTAAGGCACGTCGAGACGATGATAAAAAAAGTATTTGACTGCCAACCTAAAGGTGCTTAGCATCTGCCTTCGTAATGTTTCGGCTCACCACAGACGTGAAATCAAGAAGGAGTGCGATCGCGGCGTGCGCGGCCCCGCTGCTTAGCGTAGTGATTCTAGAGTGTCCGGCGCAAGCTCAGCAAGTCAACAGTCAACACGAAGACCCGCGTGCAACCCGCGCGATAAGAACGGCTCCATTGTCATCTCCTGGTATTTGCAACATCGCAGCAGGCGGCATCTCGCCAACTGACAAACGTAACATTGCCGCAACCAGTGTGCCGCCTAATGGAGCGAGCCACTCCGCCGCAACCAGTGTGCCGCCTAATGGAGCGAGCCACTCCGCCGCAGCCAATGTGCCGCCTGCTGAAACGCCTGACTCCGCAGGGGCCAATGGGACCGATTCCAAAGTAATGCCAACCGGATCCGGCTCGCTCTCGGCGGAAACGATCGAGATTACCAAAATCCTTGGCTTTTACGACGATCTGCAAAGATTCGAGGCTCTGCGGTCTACCGAAAAGAAATCTGACGCGGATCGCCTGGAATTCCTGACAGCCAAGCAGGACTTGATAGATGCGGCCCTTGCGGTGGCATTCGAAGTGAGAAACTTCGTACATACTCTCGATCGAGACGTAGCTCAGGCAGACACCATGGCCGCGTATCTGGCACAGAAGCGCGACAAAGCGATCAGACTCAACTCATACGCCAACCTCATCAGTGGCGGCATAACGGGAGTGATATCCGGTGGCTTGCAGTTGGGAGAAGTTAACCATCTGGCTGACGACACTATTGATACTGTCGAGGGTGTCGTGCAGTGCGGCTTGGCGTTGCTTGCTCTCAGACAACAGCGCGGCGAGCATCGCCTGGAGCGCAGCATTCCGAATGTTCTGTCCTGGCTGGTTAACCCCGCTCCCGAGATGATGAGCGTCTATCCTCGGGGCGTGTGGACGTATCTCAATGCGCCATCAGCGGATGGTCCGCCCAATGTCACACGGCGAGAGGTGCTTCTAAACAAATGGGTAAGCTCGGGATGGTGCATCGTCAACCCGAGAAAACGCCAGCAGTCCGAGCTTCGCGCTGCCAGGATCACGGGCACCCACAAAGCCGATTTCAAAGTCACGTCAGACCTTCTTGAAGATCGCATAGCGATGCTCATGGAGCTCAGATCGACGGTAACGAAGATCGACAGAAATTTGATGGAGTTGTTTCAATACGTGCGCTTCGCTTCCCGCCCGACGCGATGAGCACACCGCCAGCTCCTGGCAGTTTCACACATTCTTCATCTCTATCTGCGAAAAACATAGTTATAGACTGGGATTCGTGCGCGAAAGCCATGGAGAACCAGATGAACCCCCAACTCACTTCGCCGCTAAGCCGATTCGCCCTGAGAAGATTGACTCTCGGCACATCTCTCAGCCTGCGCATTAAACGAACAGTTTCATCGGAGCCCTTTGGAAAGACGATTGGAGTGGCTGAAATCACAAGCCCCAAAGCCATCTCACGCGAGACGCTGGGCGAAATGCAGAGCTGGCAGGATTGTTACCTCAGCCGTTTTGTCAGCAAGTCGAGCCCACTGTCCGCGGAAGAGCACCCGATCGAACGCGAGCGGCGACAACCAAGCGACATCGCAGCAAGACTGTCGCGCACTCGTCTGCCCGCACTTCAGCCCATTAAGCCGTCCGAGCGCGGCAACTGATGAGAATCTTAACTGTCATAACGCGCCGCGCAATTGCGCGCGGCAAAGTTGCTGCTGGAATGAATGCCAAAAGGAGAAATTTGCAAAAGCATGTCAAACACAACAATAGCGCTCCAAAAAATCGACAAGTTTCGGGGCTGCCTGATAGGACAGGCTGTTGGAGACGCCCTCGGTTTTCCATCAGAGAATCTCAGTCGCGAACGTATCAGGCGCAAGTTTGGACGCATAACTGAGTATCACGTGCGCCCGCATGGCGCGTACTATACCGACGACACGCAGCTGGCGATCATGCTCGCGGAATGCCTGCTTGAAGGCGGCGGGTTCAATTCTCAGTTGTTCCGTCAAAAGTTGGGGCGATGGTACGTCGTGCTGCCCAGGTTGAGCGGAAGAAGCACAAAAAACGCGGCTCTCAAGTGCCTGCTCGGTTTTAATCAGACAGGCTATGACGTTCCCGGCAGCAGTGGAGCGATGCGCATCGCGCCCTTGGGTTTGTTCTATCACGACAACCACGATGCCTTGCGCCAGGCCGCCATTGACAGTTGTCGCATAACTCATACGAACAAATCAGCCATTGCAGGCGCCCTGGTCGTCTCCTTCTCCGTTGCTTATGTGCTGACGGCAGAAACCATAGATGTTGAAGAGTATCTGCGCCTGATTGCATCCGAAGCCGCTGCTTATGATGAATCTCTGGCATTGCGACTGCGCGCTCTGCCGGATCTTCTCGATGCATCTGAAGATGACGCGGTGGCTGAGCTCCTCAAGAACAGCACCATAACCGGCAGTCCGATTGGCGATATCATTGCCGCCGCAGTCTTCGCCTTTGTCAAACATCACGATAATTTTGAGCACAGTGTTCAGTTCTGCGTCAACGCTGGTTGGGATACTGACACGATGGCCGCCATCAACGGGGCGATATGTGGTGCCTGGTGCGGACTGAGCGGAATTCCGAAAAGATACGTAGAGCACTTGGAAAACGGCTACAAGGGGCGCGACTATATTCTCGCCCTTTCTGATCGGCTGGCTTCAAGAGAGTTCAACTTGCCGCGAACAAACCCCCTCGTCGACCTGACGCAAGACTATTGCCGCAACACTGCTTTTCTGTATCACATGTTCCGCTGCAAACCGATGTTGTGATGGGCGATGGGCGGGCAACGCAGCCTCAAGCAGCTGCAGTTTTTGACCATCGCGGCGCCACCATAACCTTACGAAGGGATGAAGCACATGCCGACAGCGGCTGCGACGTGCTGTTTTCTCAGCTGCAGAAGAACGGCGTGTCCATCGAACCCAGACCATCTGGCAAAGAAACCG
>DATNRC010000273.1:0-3686 GCA_036703705.1 Candidatus Obscuribacterales bacterium | reverse complement strand
TCGATCTGGCGACTTCGCGTGAGATGCTCAATTTCCCGGCGTCGACCTCGCTTACGTTGCTCGATCTGGCGACTTCGCGTGAGATGCTCAATTTCCCGGCGTCGACCTCGCTGACATCGCTCGATCCGGCGACTTCGCGTGAAGTGCCCGATCCGCCGGCTGCCGCCGATCCGCCCGCTGTCCATGCCGGAAGCACGCGCGAGCGCGCCTTTTCCAGATTGGCTGAGTATTTGCATTGAGAGCAAAATACTATCGAGTCTTCTCCAGCATCGGTACGGACCATGAATTCTATGGATTTGCTGCCTCCCATCGCTCCCGAACTGGCTTCCACCGTCAGGTAGTCGATGCCCAGACGTTCGAAGGTGCGGCAGTAGGCGTCGTGATGCAAATCGAAGGCATGATCGAGCCCGGCATTATCCAGGTCAAACGAATATGAGTCCTTCATCGTGAATTCGCGGACCCGCAGCAAACCAGATTTGGGACGCGGCTCATCTCTGAACTTCGTTTGAAACTGATACCAAATCTGGGGCAATTGGCGGTAAGAGCTTATCGCACCTCTGGCAATTGAGGTGAAGACTTCTTCGTGGGTAACGCCGAGCGCCATCTCGCACCCTTTGCGATCTCTCAAGCGAAACATGGTTTCGCCCATGGTCGCCCAGCGCCCTGATTCTTTCCAGATCTCGTCAGGATGAAGCGCCGGCAGCAAAAACTCCTGCCCGCCAATGGCGTTCATTTCTTCGCGAATGATTGCGATAATCTTGCGCCTGACCCGCTGCCCAAGCGGCAAAAGACTATAGAGACCGGCTCCCAGTTGCCTGATGTATCCGGCTCTCAGGAGCAGCCTGTGGCTGGGGACCTCGGCTGCTGCCGGATCTTCGCGTAGCGTCGGTATGAATGCTTTTGACCATCTCATTGCCAGTCTTCCTCGCCAGATTTCCTGAAAGTCGGTGCATACAACAGCGAGCCCCTCGCGAGCAAGGGGCTCGAATGCGTGAGCACTGGCAATTCTCTTAACCCGTGCCGCACGCAACACATGCCCCTTGCTCGCTAGGCGGAGGAGGGGGCGCAGTTCGGTGGTGTGCAGCATAGGTCATGCTCGTCATTATCGATGTTCCGTGAGCGCTGTCAATGCATTGTGGCCGGACGTTACGACTGCTAGACTGTGCGTTGCCATGCAAAAAAATGAGCCGTCGTACATCCCAATCATCATTGCCATTCTTCTTTTGCCACCATCGTGCCATGCTGCCGGCGCGGACGACCCCGGCTGGGTGCGCCTCAAAAACAAAGGCAGCCAGAAAGAGGTGTTTGGTGATTACATAGCCGCCGAAGAATATTACAGGCAGGCTCTAAAGAACGCGGAAATGAGTAACGCCAGCTCCGCTCAAATTACGGAGCTCGTGCTGAGGCTCGCGATTGTGCTTGTGACGCAGAAAAAGGTCGAAGAGGCTGAGCCGCTCTATCAACGAGCTCTAAAAGCGGCGCCCTCTCTAAAGGGGGATACGGCCAAGAACGAAGACGTAATGGCTTGCTATGACGCTCTTGCCGAAACGTATATGGACCGCATTCATGGGCCGCGCAGGCCATCTTACCTCAGGCATGCCATAAATATCTTTGATACTGCATTTGATGGCAGTCATCCTCGCCTCGTCAATTGTTTGTTCGAGCTTGGCGAGATTCAATCTCGCTTTGGCCAGTACGAGGAAGCCAGGAAAAATCTGAGACGGGCGGCACATCTTTGCGATCCGCGCACGCCTAAAAGCAATAGAAAGTTGTGGTTGAGAACGGTGGCAATGCTCGCGAGCGTATATAGCGGCCTCGGCGATCACAAAAAATCACTCGAGCTCTATCAAATGGCTCTTGGAGCCGCTCTCAAAGGGAGCGGGCGCGAAGCCGGCGCGCTGGGCCCGCTGTACTGTCAACTGGCTGTGGCTTACTACAACAATGGAAAGAAAGAGGAGGGGACGCATTATGCAAGACTGGCAGAGGCGCTCCTCATGCAGATGCTCAAAGAAGAGGAAAGAAAGAAGAGGGCAACCGCTATCAGTTCCATCCAACTCCAGCTTGCCTATATGGATTTCAATTTTGGCAATTATGAGCGAGCCGCCAACTATTGCCGGCAGGCAATTGCCCTTATCGAGTCCGAATCAGGAAAAACGGATTCTTCGTTGATTGGCGCTCTTGAGATGCTCAAGGAGATTTCAAAAAAGCAGCACAAAAACCAGGATGCAGCCATGCTCGAGAAGCGGGTGAAAGACATAAAGAAGCTCTATGCTGTCAACAGAAGTTGATCTTGATCTTGACGTAATTTGTGCAATTGCCGTTTGCTTGAGTGATACCATTCAATAACCGCCGCCGCGGCACGAGATGCAGTGGGGCGGGTGTCAACGCTGAATGCGAGCCCCGGCGACCGGAGATAGACATTGTCAAAACGCACTCTTGGCTCCTGGGATGCCATTGCCATCAGCATCGGAGTGGTGATAGGCGTAGGCATCTTCAAAGTGCCGTCGGAAGTGGCACAGCACCTCTCAGCGCCGCAATTGATTTTGCTCGCCTGGCTGGCGGGAGGAGTTTTCTCTTTTCTCGGTTCTCTTTGCTATGCGGAGCTGTCTACCGCGCTTCCTGAGAGCGGAGGGGATTACATTTACATACGCGAGGCCTTCGGCAAGCTCGTTGCATTCACATATTCATGGACGGAGCTGACGATTATCCGCACCGGCTCAATTGCGGCCATGGCGCTCCTCTTTGCGGAACACGGGTGTTCGTTTGCCGATCTCGATCGCTTGTATATGAAAGCAATAGCAGTTGCTGTCACTGCTGCCATTGCGGTGGTCAATTGCTTTGGTTTGAAGTTGAGCAGCGTCTTCCAAAACTACACCACCTGGACGAAAGTGCTTGCTCTTCTCATGCTCGTCGCCCTGGGCGTAATGTCCGGAAAGGGCGATGCGAGCCGCCTGACGGGGGGAGCCGTTGCTGTGGACGGGTCGGTGATGAGCGCATTTGGCGTGGCGATGATCCCTATACTTTGGACTTATGGCGGATGGCGCGAAAATGTGTTTCTTGCCGGTGAGACGAAAGAAACGCACAAATCGCTTCCTTTTGCTCTTTTCGCCACATGCGGATTGGTTACCGCCATATACATGGCCTTGAACGTTTTGTTCTTATATCTTTTGCCGCCCTCTCAAATTGCCGCGTCCGAGCTCATTGCGGCCGATGTTCTCCGTCTTTTATATGGTGCGCCAGGGGCGAAAATCTTCGAGGCGTTCGTCATGATTTATGCTCTTGGCGCATTGAATGCGATGATTCTCACAGGCAGCCGAATCGCCCAGGCGATGGCTTCTGACAGCTCGTTCTTTAAATCGCTGGCCGCAGTCCACGAACGAACCGATGCGCCGGTGCGCGCAGTTTTTGTCAATGCGCTGTGGTCGTGCGTACTTATCTTTTCGGGAAGCTTTGATCAATTGCTGTTCTTCACGGGCATTGCCGTATGGTTGTTCTTTGCTCTTGTTGCTGCTGCGGTGCCGATTTTGCGCAAGCGCAATCCTCAACTGCACCGTTCTTTTCTCGTTCCTCTCAATCCGTGGCTGCCCCTTTTGCTCGTGCTCATTTCACTTGCATTGGCTCTTGTCACCTTACTCTCGTACACCAAAGAGTCGCTCTTCGGGCTCGGTCTCGTCGGTCTGGGCATA
>DATNRC010000272.1:0-2986 GCA_036703705.1 Candidatus Obscuribacterales bacterium | reverse complement strand
CCGCCGCATTTACGGGCAGTTCTTCGGGAGCGTCAACTTTATAGTCGCCGGCAGGAATAAGACTGATGCATTCGTTGATGAGATTGAGGCTATTCTCAAGTTCGGAAACGCGCACGCGCAAGCGAGCCATGACATCGCCCGTTTGCTCCACAGCACTGGGCATGTTGTTGGGATAAAAACCATGAGGGAAATACATTCTGGCATCATAAGCCAGGCCTGAGGCTCTCCCCGCCACTCCCACAAGACCAAATTCCTTCGCCAGCGACGGCGAAACGCGGCCGATATTCTCCATTCGATCTTTTGCCGCCTGACTGTCTATAAACATTTGAATAACCGGTCTGCTCTCAGTTTCAAGTTGTTTCGCCAGCTTCTTAATTGCTGAGAGAGTCGCCGGGTTGGCATCGCGCACCACGCCACCGGGGGCAATGTATGCCCTTTGAAATCTGGTTCCCGTCAAGAGCTCGCCCATTCTCAATGCCGAACCGCGCAATCGCGAAAAGGAGGAAGATATGCCCAAAAACCCGATATCTCCCGCCAGACCTCCCATGTCGCTAAGGTGCATGGACACCCTTTCGATCTCCAGGCAAAGAGTGCGCAGAAAATCGGCTCGGGGCGGCGCCTTCACGCCGGTAAGCGACTCAATAGCAAGGGCGTGAGCGAGCGCACAGGCAGCCGCGCTGTCCGATGCGGCCGCTTCGCAAACAAAACGACAGCGATTCGGAGCCACTTCCGTCAGTCGTTTTTCGACACCGCGGTGAAGATAGCCAAGTCGAATCTCGAGGTTGAGGATCACCTCACCCAGACAGCTGAAACGGAAGTGCCCGGGCTCAATGATGCCAGCATGAATGGGACCGACGGGAATTTCATATACGCCCTCGCCTTTGACCTCAAGAAATTTATAGATCCTCTTGTCGTCCCGACTGGCGTCGTACTCCGTATTTTGCGCAAGGGGATAGAACTGCTCGCCATACTGCTCGTGCAAAAGAATATGTTTAAGTCGGGGATGACCATCCGGATGCAGCCCGAACATATCCCACATGATGCGCTCCTGCCAGTGACATTGGGGAATTTGCGGTGTGAGCGAAGGGTAACGGGTGCCGTCGACCGGCGTCTCAATCATGTGGGCAGCTTTGCCGTCCGGATCAAGGATAAGCGTCACCAGCTGTTTTCCATCGATTGAAGTAATGAGCCCGAGGCGTCGTCTGCCGGCATTGAGCAGACGTTTCATTGCAGCGCCGCGTTCATCGAGTGAAGTTGTCTCTCTGCTTATCTTCATGGCAGCTTGAGAAGAACTAACGGCAGGCTTGAGATGCCTGCCGAAAGAGTGGCGACAATGAGTAAGGCCGGAACGGCACTTGTTTTGATTGGGCTGAACGCTTTTGCATGAGCCTTCGGAGTCCCCCACAAAATGTGAGCGACGTGAACGCTCACAGCGATAAAACTGAGAGCAAGAGCGAAGAGCAGCACGGCCACGACATACCAGAGATTGGTGTCCGCGCTGCGCGCGAGCATGAGCCACTCACTGATGAAGGCGCCGAATGGCGGCGCCCCGGTCACTGCAAAAGCGGCGAGCATGAGGAGAATAGCCCACGACGGAGAAAGGGTAAGGAGCCCTCTTATTTCGCCGAGTTTTTTGGTGCCCGTCGCCTGAATGATGTTGCCCGAGAGTAAGAACAAAGCCACTTTGGAAAGGCTGTGATTGGCCGCCTGCAAGAAGAACAACGGTGCCGAGGCGAGTCCTATCGCCGTTAACATCAAGCCGACATTTTCAACACTGGAGTAAGCCCACAATCGTTTGAGCCCATACTGACTGACGAGGAAGAGACTTCCCGCCAAAACCGTCACCGTGCCCAGCCCCAGAGGAAGATACAGTGCCAGAGCGGTATGCCCGCTTTCCAGAACGAGTTGACTGAGTCGCCAAATTGCAAACAGGGCGCAATTGAGGAGCGCCCCGGACAACATTGCCGATGCAGGCGCAGGAGCCTCGGAATGCGCGTCCGGAAGCCAGCTGTGCAAGGGAAATACACCGGCTTTAGTACCATAACCGAGCAAGCAAAAGATGAATCCCAATCTGAGAAGCGAATAATCCAAAGCAGTGGCGTTCTGTCGCAATGCGCTCAGATCGAGGGAGGCAAATGCATTCACACCATGCTGGCTGGCGGCGAAGATTAAAACCGTTCCCAGCAACGCAAAAGCAATGCCGACGCTGCAAATGATCAAAAACTTCCACGTCGCCTCAAGCGAATTGCGAGTGCGCGCGTAATACACAAGCGGCGCAGAAGCCAGTGTAGTCGCCTCGATGCTAATCCACAAATATCCCAGATTGTCGCACAAGTAGACAAAGTGCATGGCAAACAAAAAGAGGCTCGCACAACAATAGAATAGGCGCATATTCCTCTTGAGAGCTGCATCGCCATCGATCCCTTCTTTCTCAAAAAAGACATTGCCGTGAGAGAGAGAACTTGCCACTACGAATGTACCGAGGGACAGAAACAGAGCTCCCGTATGTTCGATTGCCAGCCCTTGGGCAAATGTCATACGCTCGATTCCCCCCCAGAGAACGGGCTGAAGAACAAGTACAACAATTGCCAACTGTACCCACACAAGCAGGGAAATGACACTTCTTTGCTTGGCCGAGTCCATCGGAACGAGGCTGATAACAGCTGTCAAAAGCGGCAGGCAGACTATATATGCAAGCTGTTCCACTTCAGTCTCTCAGCTCCGTCAGTTGAGTAACATCAATGTGCTCGAAGCTCTTTTGAATGCGAAAGACGAGCAATCCTGCAATCATCACACCAACGAGAACATCGAGCAAAATGCCCATTTCGACAACCATCGGCATACCGCGCGTTTGCGTGAGGGCGAAGAGGTAAATGCCGTTTTCTAAAACGAGAAAGCCGACAATTTGACTGAGAGCAATTCGTCTGGTGAGCATTAAAATCAAGCCCGTAAAGAGAAGAGAGATGGAAGCAGTGGCGGTAAAGCC
>DATNRC010000271.1:0-6829 GCA_036703705.1 Candidatus Obscuribacterales bacterium | reverse complement strand
CGCAAGTCGATTTGCTATGGATCTCCTGATACCACCAGCCGCACTCGACCACTTCATCGAGACGGGTTCATTTAGTCAGCAGGCCATTCGTGAGTTCGCTACAGAACAAGGAATCGCGCCCGGAATAGTCGTCGGCCGGTTGCAACATGAAGGTAGATTGGACTGGAAGCTGTTCCGTTCACTCAAGAAAACGTTCAGCTGGGAGAGCTGGCCGCGACGCAAGGGAGAGTAAAGTTGGACGATTCACGGCAGGCGCAGTTGATTGATGATCTCCTTACCCAGCACTGGTGCTGCCCTTCATCTCATCGGCTCAGCCCCATAAGATCTATGGTGTATCCAATCCGCTTGTAGCCCGCCTGCCGTTTTTTGAACATCCGGTAGAGCTTGTCGATCTCGATGTCCACGTAGTCATAAATTTGCACGACAGACTTCCCTTCGTGGGCGCGGTGCAAGCGGCCAGCATATTGCTCCAGCGTGCCGCGCCAGGAAATCGGCATGGCAAGGAAGAGCGTATCAAGTCGCGAGTCATCGAAGCCTTCGCCAATGTATCGCCCGGTGGCAAGAACAACGCGCTTTTCACTCTCCGGAATGGACTCCAGCTTCTGCCTGAGCGCGGCTATCTGTCGCTTCCCCATGCCACCCTTGAAGACAAGCACATTGGCGACCTTCCCCTCAAGCCCTTCCGCCAGAAGCTGAAGATGCTGTGTGCGTTCTGTTAGTACAAGCGGTGTACGATCCTCAGTCAGTGCCTTAAGTATGTCTTCGATAATCAACTTGTTCCTTGCTTCATCAGACGTCAGCAGGGTCAGAATCTCAGGCGTGTTCAGTTTTTCCACGACACCGTCAAGCTTTGCCCGCGTTGCCCTCGGAAATACCACGTGCTCCTTTATTCCCGAGGGATAGTCCGTGTGATGCACTTTGTGCCGTATGGGCCCACACTGCATGACGACTATCGGGTGGTGCCCATCTTTGCGCACAGGTGTAGCCGTCAAGCCAAGCACGAACTTGCCTTTGACTTGCCTGAGCACCTGTTCGAAGCTGACGGCGCCGATATGATGGCACTCGTCCACAATCACGTGGCCATAGTCTGCCACCAGATCGTTCACTTCTCCGTCCGTATAGAGGCTTTGAATGGTGGCAATATCGATCTTCCCTGTCGGCTTGCTTCTGCCGCCACCTATTTGTCCGATAGACTGCGCTGGCACCTCCAGAAACTTTTCGAGCTCGCGTCTCCACTGCTCTAACAGCTGCCGCCTGTGGACAAGCACGAGGGTATTCGTTTTACGCTTCGCAAGGCAATAAGCAGCGATGACCGTCTTGCCGATCCCCGTGGCGGCAGAGAGAACTCCGGTATCGTTCTTGAGCAGCTCAGTGGCCGCCGTCAGTTGCTCCGGACGTAGCTTCCCTCTAAACTTTGCTTTTATCCTCCTACCGGCAAACCGCTGGTCGTCGATCTCATATGCGGCGCCGCTGGTATTCAGTAGTTCTGTCAGATCCTCCAGGCATCCGCGCGGCAGAGCTAGATACTTCGAATGCTCTTCTACGCAGCAGATGATCCGTGGAATGTTGTGCGTCGAGAGGCGAAGAGCCTGATATTCGTAGAATTTGGGGTTCTGAAAGGCAGCAAGCCTTGCAAGTCGATTCAAGTGACTCCGGCTCAGCCCTTCTTTCGCGACGTAGACAAAGTTTCCGAGAACCAGTTTGGTGCTGTCCGGAAACGGCGGCTCAAGAAGCGTGTCTTGCTTCCGTCGCCCAGACGGTGGCCGCGCCCACGGATCCAGATCGTCTGTTGTGGAGTCCTGCTCACTTGGCTTAGCGACAGACATTGAGGTGCCTTTGCGGATGGCTGCCTGCACAACAGCCTCGACAGCTGACACAGGCATCCTTCGAATGGACTGCAGGAAGGACCATTGATCCGCATACGCCACCAGATTCGAATCTACGAACGCGGAATTGCCCATGGTCAGGGGTAGTTTCTGAAGCGGTAGCGCTATCAGGTTGCCGTAACCAAGCTTGGGCATGGTGTCCTGATTGGGAAACATGCGATCATAGGACGTAGGACTCAGCGGCAGGTGCCCGTGATTCGACCTGGTTATGAGGACGTCACCGAGCCTGCGCGCGGTTGCCGCCGGCAATGGCCTTTCGAAGAAGATCCACAGGTGCCCACCATTGCCTGAGCGGGAACGCTCGAGATATGCCGGGATGTCCAGGGCAACAGCCGATTCGAGAAGCGATCGGGCGTCCTCCTCCCAGCCCGACTTATCGAGATCTATCGCCAGGAATGGTGTCGTTTCATCGGGAAGCAAAGGATACGTCCCTATCGTGTGCTTGCCCTGCAGATGGTGTTTCAGCACATCGTCGGTCAAAGGCAGATCTCGGCAGCCGCCACCGCAGACCTTCTTCTTTCTCCTCGGGTCGTAGGTATGACTGCCATAATCATGATCGCGTGCCGGTGAGTAGCCGGATCTGCCCGTTGACTGCGACTCCCAGCGCACGGCATAAACATCTTGCCGACCTGTAAATAGCCGGCGGAACAGCGCAACCTTTTCATCCGGGCTCAGCACTTGGGACGCTCGAACCATCTCCACCGCGGAACCACGTTGATCGGAATCGGCTGACGTGAGCGCATCGGCAATTCTCACGGTCGAGACCGGTTGGGGCAACGCGGCGTGCGACTTTCGGCCGGGAACCGGCTCAGGCCGGTCCAATGCCGGCTTCTGAGGAGGTCTAGACTTCGCTTCCGTCTCTGTCACCGCACGAAATGCGGCAACGAGCCGATTCAGTCTGCTGTTCTCGGACTTGAGGGCCGCATTCTCTGCTTTAAGCTCAGCATTCTCTGCTTTAAGCTCAGCATTCTCACGCCGCAAAAACTCCAGTTCGTCAGAATTCTGCTGGAGTAGCGGCAGTTTCAACTGGGAGGCTTCCTGCAGGGGTGCCTTGCCTTTCTTTCTAGCCATCGCAGCACGATGTCAAGCCAGCCTGTCAAATGTGCTATTGTCCCACAGATGCCACCTGGAATTAGGACGGGGGCGGAAGGACTTGTTAGCGGTGAGTTAAAAGGAGCCGCAAATCAGGCAAAATCCGCGGGCGAGCCCAGGGGTGAGTACCTGGGCGTCACCGACAAGACACTGGCGATGTGGAAGTGTAAGGGCCGTTATGGTTTGCCGTGCGTAAAGCTGGGCCGGTTCGTAAGGTACAAAAGGGCAGACCTGGATGAGTTTGTCGAAAAGTTTCGGCGAGTCCCGCCGACGAAAAGGCGACGCTGACGCCAAAGGACTGGTCAATGAACATCTGGTTTACGTCCGATCATCACTTCGGACACGCGAACATCATCAAATACTGCAACCGGCCGTTTAGCTACGTGCACGAGATGCATCTCGCTATGGAAGCGGCTTGGAATCGGGTTGTGGAGCAGGACGATCTAGTCTACTATCTGGGTGACTTCGCCATGAATGCGGCGTTGGTGCCAAAGATCGCTCCGCTCCTACATGGGCGAAAAATTCTGATCCCCGGCAATCACGACAAGTGCTGGAAGAAGAAAGATACCTCCGGGCGGTGGCACCGCCATTATCTAGATGCCGGCTTCGAAGCCATCGAGCAGGAGATGTGGATGGATATTGCGGGCGAATCTGTGCTCTTGAATCATCTCCCCTATCGGAATGAGGCGGACCCGGATCAGCGATTCTTCGAGGAACGACCGGTAGACAAGGGTGGCTGGCTAATTCACGGTCACGTACACCAACGCTGGAAGGTCACCGGCAGGCAAATCAACGTCAGCGTCGAGGTTTGGAACTTCGAGCCGGTGTCTGTAGACACGATTGCCGATATTATCCGGCAGGGTCCGGTGGTGAGTGCGCCTGCTGGCCAGCCCGGAGCCGGCGACGACGGCTATTAGTGAGAACCCGGATAGCGCTTACTTCCTCCACTGCCTCATCGTTCAGGGCGTTCTTCGACCCTCTTGCGCAGCCGTTGTTCCAATTTGGATTCGAAAGAAGATATACAAAAAATAGCTAAAAATTGGCTAGTCCTTGTATACTAGGAGGTGGAGGAGGTTGCAGCGATCCGATGGCAGATAAGAAGACAATGACGCTCAATCTGACGGAGCAGGAAATGGCCGCTCTCGAGGAACTGGCCGCGAAGAAGGATGTTAGTAAGACCGCCGTCATTCGCCAGGCGCTGAAACTTTATCAGCTTGTCGATTCTAGGCTTTCTCAGGGCGAGCGAATGTTTTTCGAAAACGGGGATAGAAAGGAGAAATCAGAGTTAGCGGTCTTGTGAAATTGAGGCCGGATGTCGTCAAGGGCACCAGCACCGGATGGCAGCCGCGTACTAAGTCGGCTAGAATAGCGGGATTACTAGGGTTCCCATGGCAAACGTGTACAAAATGGCAGAGTCAGCAAAGCAACTGGAGAAAGCGCCGCTTCCCGATTATGAGCGGCCACCGGTGATTGAAGTCGTATGCGGTATCACTTTCAAACCTCTCGATCGATTTCTTGCACCTCATCTCGGGCTGTACTGGGAGAAGATAAGGGAAAGATATTCAGCATGTGCGGAGAAAAATCCATTAGCTCCAGCCATCGAGGGTCCGTTAGGAAGGAAGCCTTTGGAGTTGGAGTTCGTTGATGTGCCTCCGATTCCCCGGATCTGGTTCGTGAATCAGGAAAGCAACGAGCTGATCCAGGTACAGCGCGATCGCTTCTTGCACAATTGGAGAAAGAAAGATGAGGATGCTAGATATCCAAAGTACACGAGCGTAATGGCGGAGTTTCAAGGGCAAGCAGAAACCTTTCGTGCTTTTATTGCCGAGAAGGAACTGGGCTCCATCGAGCCACTTCAGTACGAATTGACTTATGTGAACCACATTCCACAAGGCGACTGCTGGGAATCGGCCACAGATTTGAGCCACTTGCTGGTTGCTTTCAATAACAGAGTCTGCAATGGGCAATTCCTGCCGGCAGTCGAGGGCTTGGACTGGACGACCACGTTTAGCTTACCGAATGATAACGGTCGTCTCTATGTTCAGTTGAGAACAGCAGTCAAAGCTGATGAGCCAGAAAAGAAACTTCTGCAATTGAACATAACGGCGCGCGGAATTGGACAGTTTCAGAAACTCTCCGACATGCGACTTTGGTTTGACATCGCGCACGAATGGATAGTACGCGGTTTCGCAGATCTTACAACTGATGAAGTTCAGAAAAAAATCTGGCGGAGGAAATGATCGTGGTGCAAGCACTGGAGCGACGGTGGCCTAAATCGAGTGAACATACGTCTGCCGCTACAGAAACCGTCGGCGCCCCGGTTGGAACATTTTCAGTCGATAACGAATTGCTTACCTCAGAGAAAGTGCTCGTGCAGACTCGCCAGAGAGGCAGCATGGAAAGGGAACAGCGCTGGACTCGGAGGAGTGAACCTTCTGGTAGCTACACCATGATATCCGGGCAGATAATTGCCTTCCCGAGTTTTTCTGAGTCATCTATTGGTATCACGGAAGGTGAGCTCGAAGAAGAAGTAAGCGATGAGTTTCACTATCGAGATATTGTGGTCAAAAGTTCTCGACGGGTTATCTTCTCTAAGGAAATTTCGCTTGATTCGGGCAATATGCGCCGTCTTCAACCGAAGATCATCTTGGACGAAAGATATCTCTCAAGAGACGATGACTAACGCCTGGTATGCTGAAGTATCCGCAGATACAAAGATCACGCAGGGTGATTTGGTTTTCGACTGTCCTGTTTTGGAATGGACCGGAACAGTAAACAAGAAATCGGCAACACAGGATGGACTAAAAGCGCTATCAGAGGCAATTCTAGCCGATGTGGTTGTTATGACACAAGCGTGCGATCTGGCACAGGGCAAAGTCGACAATGTGATTGTTTGTCCGCATCACTCGCTGACACAATTCAAGGCGGACTGGGAAAAGGCCATGAAAGACAAGAATGAGAATCCAACGGCAAAGGCCTGGAAGCGGTACTGTGACGATATCTGTGATGGATACGTGTGGCACCTTTCGATGTTGAACTGCAAGGAAGATGGAGAGCTCCGGCTAGAACGGCGGGTCGTGGACTTTCATACGGTGTATTCTCTGCCTGTGGGCTTTCTGCAATCGTTTGTGCAGAGCAAGAACAATAAACGATTGACTCTGCTGCCTCCCTATCGTGAACACTTGTCGCAGGCCTTCGCTCGATTTTTTATGCGGGTTGGATTGCCAATCAATATTGCGAAGAACTGGGAAAAGTAATCATTGAAGCTACGCGGAGAACGATGTCAGATGCTCGCCAGTGACTCTCTAACTGTAATGAGACTCTTGAGCTTGCGAGGTGTTGGTCCGGCTAAGGTGAATGCTGTCATCGACTGGTGCAGACAATCTGGCCGATCACCGGGTCAGCTGTGGCGTGAGCCGGAATTGCTCAAGAACAGGCTAACCGCCGATCAGTTTATTCACTTCGTCGCTGATAAGGACACTCCAGCTCTCGCAGAAAGGCTCAACGAAGAGCAGGTGCAGCTTCTGAGTGCGGCGGATACTGATTATCCGAAGCTTCTGCGAGAAACATTAAAAGACAGGGAAACGGACCTGACGAGCTGAAGTCACTGGCCCTTCTCAATCAATCGAAACGCGGGAAGCTGTAGTTTCCATTTGCCACCCGGTGAGTTGTACTTGTGCATGTTGGAGACGATCGGTATGGGGTGCGACCACAATTTTTGCCCGCATGACGAGTCGGTGCTCAACGCTCCGCCCACGCGCCCATCCCTCAAGTTCCTCTCTCTGATCGTCTGTCAATTTGACAATTGGAGCTACTCTCATCTCGCGCCCTCCTGCACTGAATATGGTGGC
>DATNRC010000270.1:0-6785 GCA_036703705.1 Candidatus Obscuribacterales bacterium | reverse complement strand
CGGCAGTTTGGGCGTGTAATAGGCAAATCCTGGTGTCTCGAGAACAGGAATCGTGCGCGCCGTATGCTTAGTGCCGTCCTGCGGCACAGACTCGCCTTCGACTGCAAACCAATGCACTTTCGTCCCCAGGCGCCTGACCACTGGCTCCAGGCTCGTGGAAACGCCTCCCGACTGACCGGGCCCGCGATAAGAAATCACTTTTAAGGTGGGCAGATAAAGCTGCAGTTGCCCTAGATCGTCTGTCGATACCGGTGTCAATAAAAGAGGGGATTCGGCGGTCGATGGCATGTCCAAATGTTCACCCCAAGAGGAATCGGAAAGGGACTATCGGCTTCTTGCTTGGAAAGCTGTGACTGGGCAATCGCGTTTGTCAGCTCAACGCTGCCAAGCTCTCAAGGCTGTAAAAAGGGGTGCCGCTTCGCGGCCCAGGAGATTGACCGCGCGTAGGTTCGCCAAAGCCAGTTGGATCGTTCGAGATAGCGCCTTAAAAATCGACCACGGTCGCCAACGCGAGAGAGAGATCCGCTTGGGCTGGGGTTCCGCCTCTTCCATTGCCCGCCGGAGGGGCAGTGTTATTTTTTTACTCCAAGCAAGAATAAAGGTAATGCATATGCGATCGGTAATCAAGTTGATCTTCTCTCAATTAATCGGAGCTTAACAGAGTTTAACGATTGCCGAAAGTGGTATCAAATGTGATGGCCTGTCGGCCATAAATTAGTCTAACAGTCCGGGGATGTCGACGACTTCGATTTTGCCTCTTTTGAGGTCGACGGTGGGCACCAGATCTTTCACAAAAGGCACCAGGGACGGTTCGCCGTCGGGGTCCGACGAGCGTTTGATCTCCAGGTATTCTCCCATCGGACCGACGATATCAGATACGGTGCCAAGCAAGGCGCCTGTGTTCGTCGAATATACTGCAAGCCCGATTAAATCCTTCGACCACCATTCGTCTTTATCCAGCTTGCGCAATTGCGAGCGCTCCGTCGAAACCGTGGCGCCGACCAGCTTTTCTGCCGCTGTTCGATCAGCATATTCTTTCAGTGAGAGGAAAATCATGCGTTTTTCGTGTTTGATTTTCCTTACATGAGCGGCTGTTTTTTCGCCGTCAGGCATGACGACAGTGACGCTTTTTACGCTGAGAAGGAGCCCTGGATTGTTAGTCTTCGGGCGAATCTTCAACGTTCCGTCGAGGGCGTGCAAGCCGACCACTTCTCCAACCGTAAAAGTCGTGTCGGCTTCATGCATTTCGGCATCCTGATGGGACGAATTGGGCGCGGCGCCTTTTTCTCTCTTCCGTTTGCCGGAATCGGGCGCCGGGGCGCTTATGCCTCTTCGTCTTTTGGAGCTGGAACCAGACTGCATACAAACGAGCCTACTTCAAACTCAGGTCCAGGCTCGACATGGTAAAAACAGGCTTATCTGTTTTCCAGCGCTTGAACAATTGATTGTCGAAGTCGAATTGATCGAGCACCCGGCCGACGACAAAGTCGATTTGATCGGCGATTGTTTGCGGCTTGTGATAATAGCCTGGTGAAGCGCAAGCCACCGTCGCTCCCGCTTCCGACAATGCCAGCATGTTTTTCAGCTGGATGTGACCGAACGGCATTTCGCGGACGAGAACGAGAAGCGGACGCTTTTCCTTGAGGCATACAGCAGCAGCTCTCTGAATGAGATTTTCCGTCAGCCCGTGCGCCAGCGCTCCAAGCGTGCCCAGACTGCACGGAACGACCGCCATGCCGCGCGTTTTGTAAGAGCCGCTGGCCACGCTGGCACCATAATCATTGAGGCGATGAACTGTGAGCGGGGCATCTCTATCCAGCGACAGCAGATTGAGAAGCTCCGATTTCAGATCCTCACCAAGGATGATGTCGTTTTCCTCTTTCATTACCTGGCGCGCGGCGTTGGAAATCATCAGCTCCACAGGCTGCTCGGTCTCGAGCAAAAATTGCAAAAGTCTGAGCCCATAAACCGAGCCTGACGCGCCTGTTATGGCGAGCACAAAGGGCAGTTTATTGCCCTCTCTCCGCTCTTCATTTTCTGTGCGAGCCACAATTCTCCGCCACTAGAAGTCTGTTCCTGGTGCCTTTTGCTCGCCGCCCTGGTCTTGAAAGGCCGGCGTCTGAGGAATTGTAGCAGGAGTTGCTTGCGGCGGAGGCTGCATGCTGGGAACGCTCGCCGGCGGCTGGGAGCCGGTGTTGGGCAGGAAAGGATTGCTGCTTTGCGGAGAGAGATCGGGGATAAGAGGCTTCGGTGCCTCCTGCACGGGAGCGGCTTGCTGCGTCTCCTCCTGGCGACGACTCTTAGCAAACCGCCTGCCGCCGGATGCTTGAATGCTCTCCTGGGTCTGGATTGGCTCGTCAAGCAGGGCAGAGCTTCCCGGAGCCGGGGCAATTCCCAATTTGAAAGGGGCATCGATGCGCACGGAGAGAGGCGAGCCGGCGACTATATATAGATTGTCATTTCGTTTGATTAAAGACCGAATCAAGGCTGAGCCTGACGGGCGGGAATTCTGGTCGACGCCGAAAATGGCATCTCTCATCAGCTCCTGTCGTGTCAGCACTTTCGGCGCTCCGCCCGTATTGCGCATGCGACTGGCCATGCCCGGCGCCACTGCTTCGAAGCCGGCCTGCGAGCCGACGTAAGCAATGCCCTGTCCAAGGCGCTCGTTAGGCCTTTCATTGCCGTGCCCGTGCCGGCGCGAGCCGGAGGCAAAGGATTCACCAGCAAGTGATGCGACGAGGGGATAAGTGACGCCGTCGGGCGTGCGCAAGCCGGAAATCTGCACCCTCAATTTGCCTGTCGGCTTCGGATAACCTTTCTCGCGCGGAAGCCGGCTCGATGGAATTGCTTCCACGACTTCACCGAGGACACGCGAACCTGATGGCACAAGAACATCGACACCATTTGCCAGAACCGGCGCCGACATCTCGATCTCGAAGCGCTCGCCGGGCTTGCTGACCGAAGATCCAATCGTATGATCGATTCGCCCTTCAAAAATGAATCCGACCGGGATGACGGCGGTCTTCCCATGCATGGTTTGCGGTGCACGATAAAGAGAATCGACTTTAGGCCTTTGAGCCAAAGCCGGCGCGCCGGCAATGAGCGCGGCAGTCGCCGCTGCTTGCAGTGTCAGAAGAATCCCGTCGCGTCTTTTCATGGCATGCTCATTTGTTAGTAAGAATGGTCTCTACGGTCGCATTGTACATTGATGCGCCAGGGTCGGCTCAGATGCCGCCGCTTTCTTTGTCGAGATTGCCCTCGCCTTCATCTTTGCCCTCGTCTTCTTTGCGGCGCTTATTGATTGCGTTTTTGGCCAACACAAGATTGAGCACATAAGCAACCGCCAGCGCCATGGCGATTAGAGCAACCAGGCGCCCGATGCCGGCGAGAAGATTGATAATGCCGGGAAGCATAATGCCGCAAGCGGCGGCCACGATGAGAGCGCCCACCCCGATTTTGATGATTTCGCGCTTTGACTTCATATCTTCAGCCTTCAAACGGTCAATAATCTGAAGGTCTTAAATAATGCTCGAAGCGCAGAATGACCTGCGGCGCGATAAAGCGCGCGCCCGCCCACCAGGCACCGCCAATGAAGACCGGCACCACGAGCACTCTCACAAGCGGCGGCAAGAACCAGTAGAAGAAACTTGCCATGACACAAGCGGCACCAACGGCAATAGTAACGGAAAAACGCGTGATGTAGCGCTCCTGCTCCTCACGCGACAATTGCTGGAATGTTTTTCCAAGAAGATTTAAATAATTGCCCCAGATCTTTTTCAGCCCGCCGGTGGAATCGCGCCAAACCTGCGTGTCCTGGATATTGCGTGGCTTGTGACCGCGGCGCGCGCTCTTCTCTGGCCCGTCAAAAGCCTCAGTGTCATCGAAGCCCTGGTCGAAGTCGTCTCGTTCGGTCCGTCCGCCCTTGAACTTTTTAACTGTCATTTTTTGCTCCTTGGTCCTGGCACGACCATCTTGCTGCTTTTGTCCCGGTTTTTTATCGGCTGCCGATGAGGTTCATTTGGGCTCTTTTTTTGTTTTGCCCAGTTCTGGATTACTTTGTCATTTGGGTTTAACTTGTTTCTTGAGCTTTACTAAATTGGTCTCTACTTCCTTTCTAAGAGGATTGGAATCGTCGGCGGCTTCGAGAAAGCAGGTGGCGTACTCGACAGCTTTATCCGGCTCCGGCTTACCTTTGGTGAACAGCGAATATAGGCCGTAATAGGCGCTCGGATATTGAGGATCGTGAATGAGCGCCTGATTGTAGTGGTCGATTGCCACCTCGGGAATCTTCCAGGTCGCATCGCCAAGCTTGGTCTGGCGCGCGGCTTCATTGCGCTGGCTCATGATTTTGCTGATGCCCTGCTCTGCGCGCGAGGCCACTTCAGGAATTTCTTTGGCGTAAGTAAATGCCGTCTCAGCCGAATGCAGATCGCCATCGTTGAAGGCCAGGTCTCCCAGTGTGAGCAGGTCGAAAGGATCGTCGCGATGGGCGTTTATCACTTGCCCGAAAATCTGGCGTCCTTCGCGGAAGCGTTTCTGCGTAAGAGCTTTTTCTGCTTCGTTGAGCTGAATGTTTTCTTGCAGCTTTCTTGTTCCTGCCTGCACGACACGACCTTGCACCGATTGCTCGGTGACTACGTTTTGCAGTTGATCCATTAGCTGCTGCCAGCCGGGCGGATACTGTCCTTCCTTGCGTGCTTTGCGAAAACCGACGCGAGCAAGGCCCAGAAGCGCACGCGGATCGTCAGGCTGGGCAGCTAATATGGTTCTGTACTCCGTCTCCGCCACATCAAGCTTGTCTTGCCGGAGCGCGAGCTCGGCAAGCTCGTTTCGCAAAGCCATATCGTTGGGCAATATCTCCAGGGCGTTGTGCATTTCGGCAATGGCCAGCTCGCCGTCACCGCGCAGCGCATAATACTCGGCCATGTGCTTGTAAGGATCGGGCGCATGCGGATCGAGGCGGATGGCCTCGCGCCACGAGGCAAGAGCCGAAGGTCCGTCGCCCTGCTTGCGGTAAATATCGCCTTCAGTAAGGTACCAGGCGCCGTTGCGCTCGGAGTAGGGGACGCATTTCAATTGCATGAAAGCGTCTTCGTTTTTGCCCTGATTGAGAAGCACGATTGCTTTTTCCAATTGGGCGGGATGGTAATCCTTCTGCAATGAGAGTGCCTTGTCCACCAGCTCTTCAGCTTCTTTGCTCTTGGGGTCAATTTTCAAAAGGGTGTGGGCGAGCAAAGTGACGGTGGTCGGATTTTCTGCTAATGCCACCGCTTTGCGAAACGGGCCTTCGGCTCCGTCTGGGTCGTCCTGAGCCAGTTTGACCTCACCGAGAGTCTGGTGGGCGATGACGATTTCGGGATTGGATTTGATTGCCCGCTTGCACAGATTTTCTGCTGCTTCCAGATAAAGATCGCGCCTTGCCGGCGACGCGACTGTCTTGGAGTGCGCGAAGGCGACGTATGCTCCGGAGGCCATTACATTAGGATTGTCGGCAAACTTTTCTTTTGCCTGCTTCAAGATTTTCTCTGCTTCCAAAATCTTGGCTGGATAATTTTGCTTGGCCAGCGAGACGCCGAGACCTGCATAAGCGTCTCCCGTTTCGTCATCCTTTATAAGCGAGCGGTATGCTTCTTCCGCCGCTTTATATTTATTGCTCAAAAGCAATTGATCCGCTTCCGATATATCAGCCACGGCGCTTGCTCTGTAGGGCAGAAGAAAGGTCGTCATGGCAAGCGAAAGGCTGAGCCATGCATGGAGAAAAGTGAATCCTCGGCACCTACTTCTTATCATCTTTCTCCAGTTCTTCTGCTTTCTTCATCTCCTTCTCCGCACCTTTCTCATCGCCGAGATTCTTGAGAGCGATGGAAAGCTTTCTGTGCGCAAGAGGCAGAAGAGAAGCAATGGTCACCGCTTCTTTCCAGCTTGCCGCCGCGCCTACCCAGTTGCCTGCTGCTTCTTGCTTTTCGGCTTCCTGTTTGATTTGCTGGATGCGTGATGTGTCTACTTGCCTTAAGGCATCTTTAGCCTCAGCCACGCTTAAGAGATATGCTTGCCTGTACGAGACTGAAGCCTGATCGAGATCGCCTTTCTTCTCATAAGCAGCTCCCAGCCTGTACCATGCTTGACCGTCTCCCGGATCTTTCTCGGTCAGCGCCTGCAATTCTTTTATTGCACCATCAGTATCACCCGAGCGCACTTTGCTCTCGATGGCAGCGAAGCGTTGCGGATCTTTTTGCGGCTGTTGAGGCACCGGAGCGGCGGCGGCGGGGGCACCAGCTGCAGCGGCGGCAGGTTTGCCTCCAGAAGCGGACGCACCAGGCAGCGAGCCGGCGGAAGCTGTAGAAGCGGCGGGTGGTGCTCCGCCTGTCAAAACACTAATCCGCTGAGGAAGATCGGGATCCGCATAGGCATTGATTGACGATGCCGCCTGATAAGCTCGCAAGGCTGTTGTGGTGTCGCCTTTGCGTTCCATCGCTCTGCCGAATAAATAAAGCATTTCCGCATCTTTATTGTTTTTCGTCAGATTTTGTTTGATTCTCTCCAGTCCTTTTTCTACCTCATCAGGAGCGGAAAGCGGGCTGCACACCACAAAGCGAATAAAGCTGCGCCGTGCCTTCTCCAGAATCGGACTGTTGGGATTTCTCTTCCAGCATTCTTCAAAAGCCATGCGCGCATGAGCGGCATCGCCGGCAAGCTGATATGCTCCCGCCAGCATGAGAAAGTTGTCGAATGTGGGAGCTATGGAGACGGATTCTCGCGCCACTTCCTTCAAGCCGTTTATGGCG
>DATNRC010000269.1:0-6077 GCA_036703705.1 Candidatus Obscuribacterales bacterium | reverse complement strand
AGGCAAGATTCAGTTGTTTTGCCATAAAGAATGCCTGAGCGAGAATGAGCTCAAGCAACTGCGCCTTCTCGACAAAGGCGATTTTCTGGGGGCCACGGGCAAAATCCGCCGCACCAAGCAAGGCGAGCTTTCCGTGAAAGTAACCGCATATGAAGTGCTGGGCAAATCCTTGCAGCCTCTGCCGGACAGCTGGGAAGGCTTTCGCGACGTAGAAGCCCGCTACCGCCATCGCTATGTCGATATGATCATGAACCCATCGGTGCGGGAAACGTTTCGCAAACGAAGCTTGACCGTCAAAGCGATTCGCGACTTTCTCGATGCCAGGGGTTGCCTGGAGATTGAGACGCCCGTGCTGCAAGTCGAAGCGGGCGGCGCTGATGCACGCCCATTTGTAACCCACCACAATGCTTTGGATCTGGATCTGTACTTGCGCATCGCCACGGAGCTGCACCTGAAACGGCTGATTGTGGGCGGGTTTGAGCGCGTATACGAAATCGGCAGAATTTTTCGCAACGAGGGAATCAGCACCCGCCACAACCCGGAATTCACCATGCTCGAGATGTACTGGGCTTACGGCGATTACAACGAATTGATGGACCTCACGGAGCAGTTACTCAAAGAAGTGGCTCAAAGAGTAACAGGATCTACAAAAGTAACGTATCAGGGCGTTGAGATTGACTTCGACAAGCCTTTTAGAAGACTGCGCATGGTCGATGCCATCAGAGAGTCGACAGGTCTTGATGTCGAGCAATTGACGAGCTTCGAAGAGGCTAAAGAAGCAGCGAGAAAACTGGACGTGCCGCTCACTGACGAAGACACGCGCGGTCACGTAATCAACACAATATTTGAGGAGAAAGCAGAATCATCCCTGATACAGCCTACTTTCCTCATTGATTATCCGGTCGAGATATCTCCCCTGACCAAGCCGCATCGCACGCGACCAGGAGAGGTAGAGCGTTTCGAGCTATTCGTCTTCGGGCGCGAGCTGGCTAACGGCTACAGCGAGCTTACAGATCCTGAAGATCAGCGCCAGAGGCTGGAAGAACAAGCACGCAAAAAGGCTGCCGGAAAAGAGGAAGCGATGCCGCTCGACCTTGACTTCATCCTGGCCATGGAGTATGGGATGCCACCCACCATGGGAATCGGCATTGGCATCGATCGCCTGGTGATGTTCCTCACTGACTCGCCGTCCATCCGGGATGTGATCGCGTTCCCAACCATGAAACCAATCGCAAAGTAAGCGCGCCTGAAAAAAAGAGCGCCTCGCCCCCCAGTGAGGAAATGTTGCGAAGCTCTTCCGATATCGGATGATGTTGTCACGCGCCACCCGCCGATGCACTCCAATGTATTCCGTCCGCGAAGCTCTTCCGATATCGCATGATGTTGTCACGCGTTAGCGGCTGGACCTGCTGCTAAACTGAAGAAAGCGCGCAAGAGGAATCATATGGGGCTGATTCGACTATACCTGCACGAAGGGAAATTGATCATTCCCACGGTGTGCGAGACCGAGGCTGGTTTTTTTGTCGATCAAGCTCCAGTCAAAGTCACCGGTATCAAGGATAAAGAGAAGCTCAAGCAGACAATCTATAAGGCGCTCACGACAAGCAACAAGCGCATACCGACTCCAGATGCAGCAGACGAACCAGGCTCAATCATTCTGGAAAGGCTTTGCATCGACACGTGGACCGAATTCGAAAAGAAGGCCACATTGTATACGGTGCATCTTGGCTGTCGTTACACGACCGTGCACGTGACCGGCAAAGGCAACGACGGGATGTGGACAAACACCGAGGGCAGCAAGAGGGAGTTCGATCGACGAGCACCTGCCGACTGGGTGGCCCAAGCAATCATCGAAGACATTGCGCGGCAAAACATGCCCAGAGTAGAGCCCGCAAAACCAATGTTGCTCTTACCCGGGCCTTCGGACAAATCTTGACCGGGGCGAGATTGGCTTACTCGTCTCCAGGCTCGCCTTCGCTCATACGAGCAAGCTCTTCCACGTGCGCCACCACGCGATCGAATTCTTCATCACTCTCGATCGTCTGGAATATTGACTGATCGTCGCGCTGAATAAGACGCATGATCACAAGCGCTCCCTCTTCCTCATCTTCCTGAGTGCCGCCCATTTTGAGCAAGAGAGCATATTCCTGTTCTTCAAAATCAAAAATGTCAAGAATCTGACATGTGTACGATTGCCCGTCCTCTCCTTCGAGGGTGATCATTGCTTCGTCTGGCTGTGTTTGTGCTTCGTTGTTCATTATCTATCCTCAGTCTTTTTGGGCACCGGCCAGTACGGCAAGTTTTGTCAGCTCTTCCTCAGTACCCAGAGCTATCAGTTCGTCGCCCCCCTGAAAAACCAGGTCAGGAAGTGGATTGGTAATCAGCTTACCATTTTGATTTACCGCTAGTATCATTGCTCCTGATTGTTGCTTTATATTTGCTTCCTTTAAACTCGCGCCCACAAGAGAGCACTCCTTCTCGAGACGCACCTGCTCCATGCGCAGATCGTAGTCGGGCGTGTGCATTACGACTTCGAGAAACTCGGTTACGAGCGGCTGAGTGACGGCAGTGGCCATTCTTCGCCCGCAAATCACGTAGGGCGAAATGACCATTTTTGCACCGGCCCGGCGTAGCTTGGATTCCGAGCCCGGATTGGCAGCCCTTGACACTATATCTATGTGTTCGTTGAGCTCCTTGGCGGTGAGAGTGATAAAAGTATTGGCTGCATCATCTGGAAGCGCGCATATGATCCCCTTTGCTTTACCGATTTGCGCATCCAGTAATACGTCGTCAGCAGTCGCATCTCCTTCCAGGACAAGCAAACCTTCTTCCAGCGCCTTCTTGGCACGCACCGCATCCTGCTCAATGACAACAAAAGGGATCTTCTTGGCGAGAAACTGAATCCCGGCTTCCTGTCCAGTACGCCCCCAGCCGCAAACAATGTAATGATTGGATAATCTGGAAATCCGGTCCTTCATAAGTCTTTTCTCGAAATTGAAAGTGACAAACAGTTCTACCATGTCGCTGAGGACGTAAAGCACAACACCCGCGCCCGTGAGAATCAAGGCCACGGCATAGATTTTGCCGGCATCCGTCAAGGGGCGAACTTCTCCATAACCGACAGTCGTGAGCGTGATGACGGTCATGAAGAAGGCATCAAGAAAGCGCCAATGCTCACAAATCATGAAGCCGACGGTGCCAAGCAGAAGCAGGATGGCGATAGATAAAACATCACGCAGAAGACGCCTGGCACGGGTCATCTTCTGCAAAGATTTCAGGCGCTCAGCTGTACTTTCTTGAGGCACAAGCGTTCTTTAGTAAGGGAGCATACGAAAAGTATCATAAACGACGCCGGGAAAGCTCCTCCGAGCCAGTATCCTAAAGCTGATAAAATCGTCTCTCTCGTATATCGATATTTGGAAAATCTCATCTGGAGTGTCAATGAGCGCAGTTCTTGAAGCAACCCAAGGCAAAGTCGTCCAGGTCATCGGACCCGTGGTGGACGTCGAATTTCAAACCGGGCATCTTCCCGAGATCTACCATGCACTGGAGATCAGCGGCAAGAATCCGGCTGGACAAGAGATCAAAGTTATTTGTGAAGTGCAGCAAATGCTGGGCGACAACAGGGTGCGCACAGTGTCGATGAGCTCCACGGACGGCATGACGCGCGGCATGATTGCCAGGGATACAAAGAAGCCGATCTCAATTCCTGTCGGCAAGAACATCCTCGGCCGTATCCTCAACGTTCTTGGCGAAGTAGTGGACGAAGGCGAGCCCCTGAAGGTTGAAGATCGCTGGCCGATTCACCGACCCTGCCCGGACCTCACACAATTGCAAACGGAAACAGTCGTCTTTGAGACCGGCATCAAGGTCGTCGACTTGCTGGAGCCCTACATCAAAGGCGGAAAAGTCGGCTTGTTCGGCGGCGCCGGAGTGGGCAAGACAGTTATCATCATGGAGCTCATCCATAACGTCGCCCGCCACCACGGCGGCTTCTCGGTATTCGGTGGAGTGGGAGAGCGCACGCGTGAAGGCAACGATCTCTGGCACGAGATGAAGGATTCGGGCGTCATCGACAAAGTCGCGCTCATTTACGGACAAATGAACGAGCCGCCCGGCGCCAGAATGCGCGTTGGTCTGTCGGCTCTTACCGCGGCTGAATACTTCAGAGACACCGCCAAGACCGACGTCTTGTTGTTTATCGACAACATCTTCCGTTTCGTGCAAGCCGGCTCCGAGGTGTCTGCGCTTCTCGGACGTATGCCATCGGCCGTGGGCTATCAGCCGACCCTGGCAAATGAAATGGGTGAATTGCAAGAGCGAATCACCTCCACAAAATCCGGTTCGATCACTTCGGTGCAAGCTATTTACGTGCCCGCCGACGACCTCACCGATCCGGCACCGGCCACCACATTCGGACACCTCGATGCCACCACGGTGTTGAGCCGTCAAATCGCCGAATTGGGCATTTATCCTGCCGTCGATCCGCTCGCTTCAACAAGCACGGCGCTCAAACCCGAAGTAGTCGGTCAAGAGCACTATGATGTCGCCCGCGGTGTGCAGCAGACGCTGCAGCGCTACAAAGATTTGCAGGACATCATCGCCATTCTCGGTATGGACGAGCTCTCCGCCGACGACAAGGTAACCGTTTCAAGAGCGCGCAAGATTCAACGCTTCTTGAGCCAGCCGTTCTTCGTGGCGGAAGTGTTTACCGGTCGCTCCGGCAAATACGTCCCGCTCAAAGAAACGATTGATGGCTTCAAGCAAATCTTGAGCGGCGAATTGGATGAACTGCCCGAGCAGGCGTTCTATATGGTCGGCAATATCGAGGAAGCCAAAGAACGAGCAAAGGAACTCGCGGCAGCCGGCTAATAAAACATGCAATTGGGCTGACGTCATTCAGATGAGGCGTCGGCCCAATTGAACAAAGCTGGACAAGAGAAGTATGAAGAAGAAAAATCAAGACAACGCGAGTACTACACAACCACCGGTCGAGCCGAAGAAAACGGCAGGCAACCGGGATATATTTCTTTTCGGACGGCTGGAAAATGAAGTTGCGTTGCCCGTCATCAGACGCTTGTTGAAGCTCAACAAGAGCGACCCGAAGACGCCGATCAATCTATATATAAACTCCTCCGGCGGCAATGGCTACAATGCTGATGCCATCATCGCCGTAATCTCGTCGATCGAAGCCAAAGTGAACACTATTTGCCTGGGTCACGCTCTTTCGGGCGCTTGCGAGATTCTCGCTGCAGGAACCGGTGAGCGATCGGCATATGAGTTTGCCACGCTGATGTTCCACCAGACATTGTGGGAAGCAGACGGCGACATCACTAATCTTGAAATCCAGGCTGCCCAGGGTCAGCGTTTCCGCGAAGCGCAGATCGAGCTGCTGCACCGCTGCACCGGACAGGACAAAAAGAAATTGCGTCAGGATATCGAGCGCGATCATTATATGTCCGCCCGCGAAGCGATGGAGTACGGCATCATCGATAAAGTAATCGAGCATGGCGCGTCGCGACCGCCGCGCGCCTCAAACGGCGAGACTCGCTCCGCCAGACGCGTGGCAGAGATAAGGCCGGCCACCGCATCAAAAACTGCGCGCTCGCTGGCTGTTGCCGCCAGATCGCAAACCGCCAAGTCGAAAAAGTCACGATCCAAGAAAAAACAATGAGGCGACTGAACAACATTCGTTTAAGTTGAATCTGCAAACCAAACACTCAATCGATAAACGCGATTTCCAGCACTAAGTCAAAGGGGACTACCAAAAATCATGCCCGGCACTCTCAATCTCAAGGTCATCACACCAGAACGCATCGTCCTGGAGCAGCCTGTCGAGCAAGTAACCGCCACAGCAATTGATGGTGAGCTCACGATTTTGCCCGATCATGAACCGATCGTGACGGCGCTCGCCATTGATGTTCTGAGATACAAAGTGCGCGGCGAAGAAGAAACAATTGCCGTCATTGGCGGTGCGATGGAAGTTCAGGACAACAATGTCACCATCGTCAGCAACCTGGCCGAGCTGGATACGGAAATCGACGAAGCCCGCGCGCACCAGGCCAAAGAACGGGCTG
>DATNRC010000268.1:0-16974 GCA_036703705.1 Candidatus Obscuribacterales bacterium | reverse complement strand
CGAAAGACTTGCGTTGTGATGAGAGTGCAACGACCGTGGCAATCTATCAGGCTCCTGAATCACTTCTGGTCACCGTACAACAACTGGGTGATGCCGCTGCTGCGATCGTACTCACCGCTAAATCCGAACCGATATCGTATGAGGTGCTCGCCAAAGCTGCTCTTTTGCGCTTGGCGGAAGAAAACAGCGCTGAATTGCACAAGTTAGTGTTCGCAACATTTGAACAGTTGCACAAAATTGGTATATTCAGTGCAACGCGCCACATAGGATGAGAATGACCAAATCCCATGACCTGAATCTCCAAATCCTCTCTGATGCGCGTTGGTAGCCTGGAAGTTTCAGAAGAATTTTGGTTTGTGCTGATATTGTGCCGGCACCCACGGAGGTGAGCACAATGCCGCAACCAGATGCTGCACATGCAAGCGCTGCTTCTGAAAGAGCAGTCAATGAAGTTTACCGAGCCAATAACGCCGACTTGAACTTTTCCTTATTCTTGCCCGACCTCGACTTGATTTGTGGACCTGGCGCCGAGGCAGCTCCTGTGTCCGCCCGCCGAGCACAAGGTGCATCAGGGCACACAGCTCGGGAGACAGTTCCACACAGCAAACAGGAAGCGCGTCCGGCTAAAGGAGATAATGACACTAAAACGGAATCGCGGAACCAAACCGGCAAAACAGCGAGCAATTCTGACGGCGCCAAGGGGAGAGAGTGCTCGTCAGTGGAAAGAGACGAGTTCAGCCGACCGAAGAGGATTGCATTTCGTGAAGCGACCATCGAAGTAAATTACGCCGGTGCCAGTGATGAGGTCGAATCGCTTGTGTTAGTCAGACAATCCGAAACCAAGACTCTAAAGAAGGGTGCGGACGGCAAATTCGAGATCAATGGAGAGAAATACGACAAGTGTACGGCCAGACACGATGGCACGATTGTGTTTAGCAATGCGAATGGGACAATGACTTTGAAACCCGACGGTACCATATTCGCAAAGAATGCAAATGGCTCTGAGGTTTCTGTCGAGTTTAGCGACGAATCATCCCACATGTACGACGCTGAAGACAACGTGATCACGCTTTCGGAGAATCGCTGCGCGCTTACTTTGGCTAAGGAGAAGGCAACGATTGAAGTTACAAGAGGCAGGGACGGTCGTGCCGTGGTGCGAACATTTGGCAGAGGGATAGAGCCGGACGAGTACGCGGTCGATGAAAGCGTGCTCGAGGAACTCAATGAAGTGAAAAGCGTTGAAGAATTTCGTCGCGTGCTGAGCGAAGCTAAAAAGGTCAATTGAGGGATTCAGAAAAGAACGGCCATCTCTTAAGCGGTGGCGATTGTTTTGTAGATGTTCTCGGCGTTGGCCATGCGTTCTCCGCGCGATGTGCCGGCGCTGCGCTCATAGTATTTGTCGAATGCGGCGGCGACTTGCGCCGGGGTCTGTGCGTCCTTGATTTTTTCCCAGGCGCCGCTTTCGCTGGTCTTCAGCTCGTGCACCATGAAGTCGACTTGTAGCTTCCAATCGGTGACGGGTCTGCCATCTTTTGCTGCAAAAGCCTCCAACGCAGTCCGCCGTGATCCTTCCCACTGGATTAAACCAATTGCGCCTTCAGCTTTATTGTAGGCACTGGTGTTGAAACTGGATTCCGTCTGCATATTGCCCAATATGCCGGAGGCCTGCTCAGGCGTGAATCCGTGATGCTCGGTCAAGTAGTCGTAGATTTCCTTCGCTTTGACTACCTGCCCATCACCGAGCGGTTTTCCCTTGCCGTCATAATGACCTGAATTCAAGACGCCGTCTCCTGCCGATCCGTTGCCCTTGAAATTGCCCTGGCTGTCGAATCCGCCGTTGCCGGCATAGCCGCTGATGCCGCGGCTGCCGCCACCGCCACCGGCGCCATCTCCCCCTCCGCGAGGATTGACGCCACGATTGACGAAACCGTTCTCGGGCGGGGGGGTCACAGGCTCATTAACCCGCGGCGGGAATGGGACGAAGTCCGGAATGTTGGGTCTGGCATTTACGAGATCTTCCATCCAGCTGGGCACCGGCTGTCCCGGGTGCGCCTTCTGGAAGAGGCGAATCATCTCTTCTGCAGCCTTTCTCTGCATTTCCGTTCGGTGCTCGATTGCGTCGGCCAGGGATTTGTGCTTGGCTTCGGCAGCCTGCATCTCTATATTGATGCTGCCATCCGGGCTCGGCGTCGCCTTGGGGTTAGGCACCAGCTTGCCTTCCGGCGTAAAGAAAAAGTCCGGCTCCCTGCCCGCTTCGGCATTTTCTGACGCTGTGCTGAAACGTATTGGCGCTCCTTTCTCAATCGCTTGCTGGATTGGCGCTGGTATCTCGCTGGCAGCCTCAACCTTGCGCCCCGGCTGCGATGGAATTTCCAAATACTGCGGCTCGGCGGCAGTGCGAACCACCGGATCCCCCGGCGTAATGCTGGAGTACGGATGCTCTTCTCCCTGCCACAATGGGGACTGGGAGCCTTGAGGTTCGCCTTCGTTGAAATTCTCGAGCTGTGTCATGTGAAGTGGGAAGGGCGGAGGAGCTTAAGAATGACGAGAGAATAAGCTCATTCATCGACTCTAGGCCTTATCGAGAAAGGTGTCAAGGCAACTTTCGTAGAAACCGGGGGGTGGCCTTCGTAATAACCGCATGAAGGTCTGCGCTTGTCGGCGGAGGGTGTGAAAACCGAACCTGCATTAAGGCTCGCGCCGCTCTGTATGTTGTAGACTCTTACGCGATATCTTGGGGGAAACAAGAATGGCCAGAAAAGTCGATAACGATGCTCCGCGTATGCTGATAATCGAGTTCAAAACTGAGTCGGGCGAAGTGTGGGGCTCATTGAAGGCGGAAGCGCGCGAATTCAAGACAGGCTCCCTTGGCTTTTACGCAAACGGCAAAATCAAGAATCCGAAGAATGCATTGCCCTACCAGGTGGGCACAAACATCATTCTGGTTGGCAGTAAGGAAGAAGCACCTTAGTTTCCATGGCAAAACGCGATCGCCGGATGAAAGCAACGATCCGCGTTTGCTCGATGATCTGAACGAAGCGAGACGGCACCAGGCTCGAACGAGTCAACCCCGAAAGAGGGGAATTGGCTAAACACAACCTGGAAATTAACCAGCGAGTAATCATCCTTTTGGTATCCCCCAATATGGCGATTCTGCTTGATGGTGGAGGTCGTAGCATTGTAAAGGGGAATTGGCGGCCAGATTGGCATGCGGGTACTTCACGTTGTGTTCTCTCTTTATTGCAGGAAATCCGAAGACTTCCGTAAGGACGTTGCGCAGGCTGGTCACGAACGATGACCCTGACGTCAGATGCCGCGTCGCGGAGAACTGCAGCACTCCCGTAGACGCTTTGCGGTCGCTCTTTGCCGATCGAGATCCTGAAGTGAGGTGCTCATTAGCGTTTAATCGGTCCTTGCCCGAGGACATGTTGAGTGCCTTATGCTCTGATGATGACGTCAATGTTCGTCTGACACTCGCGCAACGAATGGATCTTCCAGCCTCAATCCTGGAGCGACTGCGCGAAGACGACAACCCGTACGTACGTGATTGCGCCGAGCGCACACTTGAGATAAAGGCTCTTGAAACACAGCTAAGTGAAGACCATCTCGTCGTCGAGCGAGGCGATGACGCCAAGTTGGGAGAGCTTCTCCTCAAGTCTGGCTGGTTCGACGACAAGACATTGTCCCGCATGCTCAGCCTCGCTGTAAGCGAGAAGCGCCCGCTGGGACAAGTGATAATTCGAGAGACTGACATCACTCACCATCTGGTCGTTGCCGCGCTTAGATTGCAGGCGGACGTTCGCCGCGGCAAACTCTCACTTAACGCAGCCGTTAATGCCTTGCGAGCTAACAAAAATCCAATTAACAGCCTGGGATTCTCGCTGCCCAATCCTTTTTCACCGGGGCCTCTTGAGGGACATCAGCACCTCGAGATGCTTCACCACACAGCTGGTGAGCATGACGATATCAATGCCGAAGAACAAGACTGGAGGATGCTTCAGACCGCTCAATGCGGCATCACAAGAGTGCTTTCCGAATCGCAATCGCTTGCTGATGCGGCGCCAAAATTGCTGCAGGTGGTTTGCGAATCGGTGGGGTGGGACGTCGGTGCCTTGTGGGGAGTAGACCTCAACAAGACCAGGCTGAGATTGATCGACCTCTGGCACGTTCCTGCGCTCTCTATACCTGATTTTGAAGCTATGAGCCGTCAAATGGAATTCGAGAAGGGCATTGGCTTGCCCGGTCGCGTCTGGGAAACTGACCGAAGCGCATGGATCACCGACGCTTGCCTGGACGGCAGCTTTCCCCGCTTTCCCTCGGCGCAAAAGGATGGATTGCACGCCGGTTTCGGATTTCCAATCCATGTGCATGGACAGGTCATCGGTGTTCTGGAGGTTTTCAGCTGCCAAGTACGGCAGCCTGACGACGCCATGCTGTCGTTTTTCTATGAAGCCGGGAGCCAAATATGTCAGTTCGTAGAGCGCAAAGAATCCGAAAACCAGCTGAGGCAATTTCATGCCATCATCGCCTCTGTCAGCAGGTCTCTCGTACAATCGGCGACCATGAGGGAGCTTCTTCAAGGATGCGCCCAGGCAATCGTTACGCACCTGGATGCAACATTTGCCAGAATCTGGACCGTGGATGAAAGCGGCAAATACTTGCTTCTTCAGGCAAGCGCGGGCCTTTACACGCACATTGACGGCGGACACCAGCGCATCGCAATCGGGCAATTCAAGGTTGGATTGATTGCCTCAGAACGGACACCGCATTTGACAAACGACGTGCAGAGCGATCCTCGTGTGAGCAACAAGGAATGGGCGTTGAAAGAGGGCATTGTCTCTTTCGCCGGACACCCTCTCCTGATCGATGGAAAGTTGGTAGGTGTCATGGCTATGTTTGCGCGGCATCCACTGAGCGACAATACAATCTCGGCCTTGAGCTCGATAGCTGATCACGTAGCATTAGGCATACAACGGAAGATAAACGAACAGGCTCACGAGAAGCTTGCCAGCATCGTCGATTCATTCAATGATGGCATCATCAGCATTGATTTAGAAGGCATGATCACTCAATGCAATAACGCTGCCGAAAGAATCTATGGCATGAGATGTGCGGACCTGATTGGAAAGCCAATCTCAATCCTGGACAACTCAAACGGATCGGCAGCCCAGTGGTTGGAGAATGTGCATCAATTGCAGCAAGGTATTGTTCCTGAACATCATGAAGCAACCCTCAACCAAAAGGACGGCACGCATCTGACAGTGTCGCTGAGCTTTTCAGCGATAAAGGATCCGTCGGGGGATTTGATAGGGGCGGCAGTAACCGCGCGAGACATCACCCAGCGCAAACGCCAGGAGTCACTGCTCGCCACGCAGTATCAAGTGACGGATCTTCTCTCCAATGCCACAACATTATCGGAAGCCGTGCAAAAGAGTCTTGAGACAATCGCCAAATGTTTGAACTGCACATGGGGTGCCCACTGGTTGTTTGATGCGGGCAAACAGCACCTGTACTGCACTAATGTTTGGTCGAAAGACGGTGAAAATCTAGGAGAGTTTTCCAAAATATCGAGACATATGACTTTTCCCGTCGGCACCGGCACGGTCGGTGGAGCATGTCTCGAGCGGCGCATCCGGTGGGAACCAGCTTTCAGCACGAATGAGAAACACCCGCGTGCAGGAGTGGCTTATAGATCGGGTTTGCATGCCAGTCTTGCCATTCCTGTCGTGATTGAGAATCGTGTTTTGGCGGTGATGGAGTTTTTCAATGCGGCAATTCCTCAGCCGGACACCGATCTTTTGAACATGGTGTCCAGCATAAGCACGCTGCTTGGTCAATACATTGAGCGCAAATGCGCGGAGCAGAAAACACAGAAGGCAATGGAGGCCGAACAGCAAATTGCTCAGGCGATTATCGATCGTGCTCCCGCAGCAATTGCGCGGCTGAATGCCAACCTCATAATCACCAGCATGAACGATCAATTTGCTCAGCAGCTCAGTGATCGATTGCCGAGTGACTCTCAGCCCCTGCTGGGCAAGTTTATCTTTCAGGTCATGCCTGACTTTCCCACGGAGAAGCTGATTGACACGGTGGAGAAGAAAGTTCCTTTTTTCTTAAACGATTATTGCACCCAATCGAACTTCAGCCAGGTGGAAAGAAGGCGCTATTGGGATCTGGCGGGATGGCCTGTTGATACCGATGACGGTGGCATGATCCTGATGGCCACAGAGGTCACTGATCGCGTCAAACTTTCGGAGCAGCGCGATGATTTTGTCGCGACTTTGACCCATGATTTGAAAAATCCAATAATCGGCGCCATACGCCTTCTCAACTGCATGATTGATGGCAAAGTTGGCAATTTGTCTGCCGATCAGACCAGCCTGCTCGGAAAGTTGGTCGAGTCCAATCAAAGCATGCTTTCCCTCATTTGCAACCTCCTGGAAGTCTACCGTTATGATGCCGGCCTGGAAAAATTCGACTTCGCTCCCGTCGATATGAAGGTGACCATCGACAACATAATTCAAGAAGTGAAGGACGCCAATCAATTCGCGGATATTCGCCTGCAATCGTTCTTTCCGCAGCAAGAGAATACGATCATCGGCGATGCGATTGCATTGCGCCGCGTCATTACCAACCTGCTTTCCAACGCGCTAAAGTTCACTGCAGACGGTGGCACTGTCATTGCTTCCGGCAGCAGCCTGGGAGGTACTTACGTAGTCGAGATTAGCGATACCGGGTCCGGCATATCTCCGCAAGAGCAAGAACAGCTTTTTAAGCGCTTTTCGCAAGGCCGGCTGGGTCGAAGCAAAGAGTCAGGCACTGGTCTTGGATTGTACCTTTCGCGCCAGATTGTCGAGAAGCATGGCGGAAAGATAACGTGCAGATCGGAAGTGGGCGTCGGAACCACTTTTACTGTGTGTTTGCCAGTCCGGCAGGATTTCTGAAAAGAGTGCGCGAGCGACAACACCTGAATAGAGAAACAAGGAACTACTGACTAAGTCGTAGTTCTCATTGCCGCAATCAGGATCCGGCGGCTTGCAGCATGCACCCCATGCAGTCAGGCGTCATTTCTCACGGTATGATCGTGGATTTGCATGTATAGTTGTATGGGGCCCAAGCTTTCCTTCGACCAGGCAGGTGATGTTATGAATACCTTCTTGCCGCACGGGTATTGTCTCTTGTGGAACGGTCCTTTGCTGTGGTTGTTCGTTTTGGGCAACGCGCTTGTCACGCTGGCTTACTACTCTATACCTGCATCTCTTTGCGTGCTCGTATCCAAAAAGCGGAGTCTTGCTTTCAATTGGATGTTCATGTTGTTTGCCGCCTTTATCTTTGCCTGCGGCACCACACACCTCGTCAAGATTTGGACTATTTGGCGGCCGGATTATTGGCTGGAAGCGTCCATTGACGCAGGAACAGGCATATTATCAGCCCTGACGGCGATTCTTCTTTGGCCGCTTGTGCCAAAAATACTCGCCATGCCCACTTCCGCACAGCTGGAAGCCGAAATCGTCGAGCGCAAAAAGGCGGAAGAGAAATTTCGTGGCTTATTAGAGTCTGCACCGGACGGAGTGGTGATTGTCAATTCGCAGGGTGTAATTGACATCGTCAACGCCAGGACGGAAAGTCTGTTTGGTTACGATCGTGCTGAGCTTACCGGACAAAAGGTGGAGATGCTCATTCCTGAGTCATTTCGCGCCGCACACTGCAAGCACCGTGAGGAATTCTTCGAGCATCCACGTTCGCGGACGATGGGCGCCGGGCTCGAGCTCTATGCCAGAAGGAAGGATGGCACGCAATTTCCGGTTGAAATCAGCTTGAGTCCCATACAAACCGAAGACGGTGTCTTTGTGTCAAGTGCTGTCCGCGATGTCACCGAAAGAAAAAAAGCGGAGGAGCTGAAACGGCGAGTTGAGCGAATGGAAGCCAATGAGCATTTCATCGGCCTGCTGGCCCACGAATTGAAAACTCCGATTATTGGCGCAAATCATATTCTCAGAGCGCTTGCTGATGGACAATCAAGAGAGCTCAGCGATGAGCACAGGCGGGCACTGACACAAGTGATTGACGGGCATTCCAGTACGCTGGCGATGATAAGCGACATAATCGAAGTATACGAGTTCGAGCGCGACATCGATAAACTGGCGCTCTCGCAAGTTGACTTATGCGACTTGATCGAGCAGTGTGTTCGGGCGGCCGGTGAGGAGGCCAGGAAGCGAAGCATCGCCATAGAAGTGGATGTGCAGGAGCGTGTGCCGGCGGTACATGCCAACAGGAAGAGTCTTGAGCGTGTGCTGGAAAATCTCCTGGACAATGCCATCAAATTTAGCCCTCCGCACTCTGCGATAAGAGTCTACCTGCGCGTTGCAGATGGTGAGAGCGTTGAATTATCTGTCCAGGATCGAGGACCGGGGATTGGGCAAAAGGAACAGGAGCGCCTGTTCAAAAGATTCTGGCAAGGATCAGTCGAAGGTCGATATGTACCGGGTACGGGTCAAGGCCTCTATTACTGCAAGCAAATCGTCGATGCTCATCGTGGTACGATTTCATATGAGTCGGAAAGTGGAAAGGGTGCCAAATTTACCGTGAAATTGCCGGTCACTGCTCACTGAAACGCGGGCAGTTAACGACATGTGGCGGCATCGCTTGCGCCAACAGAATCTCGCAACAACCGCATTTGATGCGCTACACCTTGTAGCCGATCATTTTCAGGAAGTCCTTACGCTTCTTGATTTCTCCCTCGTCTTCAATGCCTTTTGTTTTCCATCCATCAATGACGCCCATTATTCCTCGACCTTGAGTGGTTTCAGCAATAATGACCTCGACCGGATTGGCTGTGGCACAGAAGATTCGGCACACCTCCGGAATGACTTTTATTGTATTGAGAACATTGACAGGAAAGAAGCCGTTGCCGAGAAAGAGAATGAATGAATGCCCTGCCGACAGCGCGAGCGCGTTTTTCTTGGCAAGCTCAATCATCTCGTTGTCTGTGCCTGTGAATCGCACGAGCGCAGGCCCTGATGATTCGCAAAAGGCGAGGCCGAACTTGATACCAGGAACGGTGCTGACCAGCGCTTCATGAATGTCATCGACGGTTTTGATGAAGTGACTCTGCCCGAGAATGAAATTGATGGGCTCCGGCTTTTCGATTTTAACGACGCTGAATTCCACGCAATTGAAACTCCTGTTGCTGCTTGACATATGAAAAGATAAACCGATCCGCTTGCCTGGGACGGAAGGGTGCGGCACCTCCGTTGTTCCACGGCGTAAGAGATGACATTATAAGCCGGCCATCACGAATTGACCGGAATGATTATGGAATTGACCGGAATGATTAGCGATCGAATGGATGGAATTGACTGGACTCGTGGAATTGACCGATGGATGGAAGTGTGTTCCACCTGATCACAGTCCGAATGAAGTCATTCCCCAGACAAATCCAGCGACGAGCAAAACAGCACCCATGATGCTGCCAAGCATCCACAGTGACGCGCGTCTTCTTCGAATGGCCACAAAGACGCCCCCTGCTGCGCTTGCAATGGCAAAAATGATGATGGCAAGCTTCATGAATACGTTTTCCGATCGATCTGGAGGAGGGCACAAGGGAACACCCGGCGCGATGGCACCTTGGGTGACGCAAGTCGAAGAATGTGCCGGCACAGGTGCTGCAACGGCCTCGCCTTGAAGCACTTCGGGGTGATTGGGAAGGGGAGCGCTTGCCGCCGGCTTCCCTAAGATCGCATCCGTTGCCCGCTTTGCCTCAGAACGTCCGGGCATTGTAATCCACGCCAATGCGGCTACGGCTGCAGCAATTATGGCCCTCGTCTTGTCCCTGAGACGCCTCAATCCTACCGGACAATTATCGGTGATGACGGTGCCGTCGCATCTTTTGTACATGCGAATGCATGTGCGCCCTTCGCTTTTGCGGATGAGCTCAACGGCTTCCTTCTTGCTCATTTCCGAAATGTTGTACACGTTCAGCTTGCATTGCTGGCAAAATCTAATCCTCTCGTCGCCGCTCATCGAATTCCAATCGACGGAGCAAGGCGCCGCTATCTGGATGCTGTTTAAGAGTGCTTGATCGTTCACTGGCAAATCCTCACTGCGGGATCGGAACCGAACCACCATCCACTATCTTAGACGAGGCTCTTGCGAGCGGGTATAGGAATTACCCCCCTTTCTGGATAGCCAATACCTCCCGCATCTATCATGAGGCGATGGCAATGTCGAACATGAAACGTGTCGACGTCCACGCCTGGAAGCGCTAGCGGCCCGGGCCTGAGCACAGACAATCATGGACTACAAAACGTGCCTGGCGAGAACAATGGCACTGCCGGTTTTTTTCGCTTCATCGCGAGCCAATTCCACAGCTCCCAGAAGCGTCTGCATGTTTTGTGCATCATCCGGGCAGCTGGCTATGCCTATGGCAATGGCGAGATTGCTTGTTTCGATGCCGGCAGCGCGTGCCGTTGAGAGCAGCCAGATTTTAATCTCTTCAGCCCCCAGTGATACATCATTGGCAGTCCCGCCGGGAATTAGAAGGGCAAGCTCATCCTTTTCATAATGAGCGAGAAAGCCATTGAATTCTTCGCGAATGCGCGCCGCCAGCACTTTGAGAAATTGTGTGGCCTGCTCCTTGCCTAATTCGCCTGTTCTTATCGGCTGCACGTCAAATAGAAGAATGGAAAATGGGCTTTCTTTCGTACGCGTGAATTCGTGCTCGAGGAGAAACAGGAATGCGCCGTGAGTCAAGATGCCGGTGTCTTCGTTCCAGAGAAGCTCATTCAAGGACGCCAGTTTGGCTTTGTCGATCACTTTGGGTTGAATGAAGGCCTGCGCGGGGGACGTTTTGTCTTTCGCTTTTGGTTCCGGCGAAACCGCTTCAACGCCTTTTCCTGCGACCTTGTCAACGCGCACCGCGCCGCAGCGTATCAAATTGGCTATGATCTGCACCCAGACGCTGCGCTGCAAGTTGAGAAGGGAGACAATCTCTTGCAAAGTTCGATTGTCATGCACATTCAAGTAAAAGTTCTTGACGAGCTCCATGTCGATTGGCTCGCCCTTGGACATCATGAGCTCGAACTCGCTTTCGCTGATTTTGTCGTGCACCCTCGTCAAAACCGACTGCATGCGCACGCCTTCCCGCTTCAGAAACTCCGTGTTATCCGAGAGCTTGATGCCCTGTAGCATCAGATAATTGAGATCTTGAGTGATGTTGGTTCCGGGCGCCGCTAAAATGGGCTCGAAGTGGAACTGACCATCCTTCCAGCACATGACCTGCAATAAGCTCTCATTGCCGCTGCTGTGAGTGCCGGACGCATAAACGGGTTTGCCGCTCTCAAAAAAGATGTCTACCGAGGTGTGGGGCCTCTGTATTCTCAGGCGTCCCGTCATTTGTCCCAGGCTTATGGATTGCAAGAGGCTCGTTATATGAACCAGATCGAGCCTGCCCCTGAGAATGTCCGGCTCGTCACCGGGAATTTCGGAGACATAGATGGGTTCGGTCTCAAATGTGGCGGTTACCGGAATTTCCTCGGATGAACTGGCGGCTTTGGTGACTTTTTTGGAGAGGCTGTCCGTCCCGATATCATTCTGCAACTGCCTCAATTTGGTGAGGGACGGCAGGCGAGCAAACGTCTTTGCCTGGAACTCGATATCCTGAGCCAGCTGCTCGCCCAGCGCTTGTCTCATCATGCGCAAAACAAGCATGACATCGTCGGTGAGGTGAAACCAGAGTTCGGAGGCCCCTTCGCCGGAGCCGGCAAACATGCGCCATTCGAACGTCCCGCCCAATTCCTCGACTCGCTTGATGGAAAGCGAATAAGTTTGTTTGCCTTTCTGCCAGACTCCGCAATATGACATGCTCCTGTTGTCTTCAGCCGCCTTCATCAGCGTATGAAGGTGCACGTCTGTAGGCCTTTCCCTAAGAGTGACAACTGTCGTCTCGGAGCTCTGATTAATCACAATGAGGCTATCAATAGAGTAGCTACGGGGTCACCGCTTATTGTACCCGGGAGATCAACTACTCAACACTTCCGGAACGGGAAATGGGCTCGATGATGTCCAGCTCTACCGGCACAGGTTTAACGTGCCAGATATTGTCACAGTATTCCTTAATGGAGCGGTCGGAAGAAAACATACCCATGCGGGCGACATTGAGCACCGACCTGCGTGCCCATTGCTTCGGCTCGGCCCACAGGGCACCCACTCGCTCCTGGCATTCAACATAAAGTGGATAATCGGCGAGAACCATGAAATGATCGTGGTCGATGAGCGATCGCAGCAAGGGATGGAAAAGACCCGGCTCGGTTGGTGCAAGCACGCCAGAGCCGATAAGGTTCATCACCTCTTTTAATTCGCTGTTCGTTTCGTATATTGCCCGGGGATTGTACCCTTCGCCTTTGAGACGATCAACTTCCTCTACCGTAAGACCGAAGGTGAAGAAGTTTTCCTCGCCGACAGCTTTTCGTATTTCGATGTTGGCACCATCAAGCGTGCCTATCGTCAGTGCCCCGTTGAGCGAAAACTTCATGTTGCCGGTGCCTGACGCCTCGAAGCCGGCAGTGGAAATTTGCTCGGACACGTCTGCGGCAGGATAGATCAGATGCGCATTTTTGACATTGAAGTCGGGGAAGAAAATTACGCGCAGGATTTTGCTTGCCTCGGGGTCGTTGTTTATGACGTGGGCTGCTGAATTGATGAGCTTGATGATAAGCTTGGCCATCGCATACCCTGGCGCGGCCTTGCCGCCGAAAATGAAAGTTCTCGGCTTTATTGCTGCTCCCTGGCCTCGTTTGATCCTGGCATAAAGAGTGAGCACATGAAGGATGTTCAGCACCTGTCTTTTGTATTCGTGAATGCGCTTGGTCTGTACGTCAAAGAGCGTCCAGGGGTCGACGTCGGCATCAGCAACGTCTTTGATTTTGGCGGCCAAAATTCGCTTGCGAGCAAGCTTTACGTTGGACCATTTGCTGAGAAATCCGCTGTCGTTGGCAAATGGCTCCAGTCTCCGCAGCTCCTCGAGATTGTTTGGCCACTTATCTCCGATGGCATCGCTTATGAGGCTCGACAATTCCGGATTGGAGAGCAGCATGAATCGTCGTGGTGTGACACCGTTAGTCACGTTTGTGAATTTGTCGGGCCACAAAAGATAAAAGTCTCTCAAAACCGTGGACTTCAGCAATTCACTGTGCAGCTCAGCCACACCATTGATTGCGTGGCTGCCTGCGCAGGCCAGATTGGCCATGCGAACCTGCTTCTCGCCGCTTTCGCCGATCAAAGACAAGCGGGACAACAAGCCATCATCTCCGGGAAAGCGTTTTGCCACATCGTCGAGAAAGCGCCGATTGATTTCGAAGATGATCTCCATATGCCGGGGCAAGAGACGCTGCACCAGAGGCAGGCTGTATGTCTCAAGCGCTTCCGGCAATAAAGTGTGGTTGGTATAGGACATCGTTTTGCAGGTTATGTCCCAGGCCTTTTCCCAATCCACTTGATGGACGTCAACCAAAAGCCTCATCAGCTCGGCGACTGCAAGCGCAGGGTGAGTGTCATTTAGTTGCACGGCATACTTTTCGGCAAAGCGATCGAATGTCTTTTCTCTTTGCAGATAAATACGAATCATGTCCTGCAGCGAACAAGAAACGAAGAAGTATTGCTGTTCGAGCCGCAGCTGCTTGCCTGCTGCCGGTTCGTCATTAGGGTAAAGAACTTTGGTTATATTTTCGGAGATTACCTTGGCGTTGACGGCTCGGTAGTAGTCACCGACATTGAAGGCGTGAAAATCAAAGGATTCAGCTGCTTCCGCTTTCCAGAGCCTGAGCACGTTTGCCGTGTTGACGCCGTAGCCGAGCACCGGCGTATCGTAAGCAACACCCATGACTACGCGCTCGGGGAGCCATTTCACATGCGTTCTGCCTGCTTCGTCGGTTTGCCTTTCCGTACGACCGCCGAAGTAGACGTCATAGGCGACGTCGGTATTGGCAATCTCCCAGGGATTGCCGTGCCTCAGCCATTTGTCCGTCATCTCGACTTGCCAGCCGTCGCGGATGGTCTGGCTGAAGATGCCGAATTCGTATCTGATACCATATCCGATGGCAGGAATCTGCAGGGTGGCCAGCGAGTCCATATAACATGCCGCCAGCCTGCCCAATCCTCCGTTGCCCAGTCCCGGCTCGGGCTCCTTCTCCAGGAGCTCTTCCAGGCTCAAGCCGAGCTCCATGAGCGTGGACTTGGTGTCCGGGAAAATGCCCAGATTGAGGAGATTGTTGCCCAGTTGCGGCCCGATAAGGTACTCGGCCGAAAGATAGATGACGGTTCTGCTTCCTTGCTCAAAATAGGTTCGCGCTGTGCTCGTCCATCGGCGCATGAGGCGGTCGCGGACTACTCGCGCCAGCGCCAGATAATAGTCCGTTGTTGTGGCGACGGCGGCAAATTTGCCCTGATCCGAACGCAAATTCTCGAGCAGATGCCGGCGCACAGCCTCATTAGTGCTGGGTGCCTGCATTTCAATTGTGTCTGCGCCTCTTCGGCGTTTAGAGCTGCCCTGCACGTTGCCTCCTCCGCTTCAAAAGCGACCGAGTGTAATTGCTTTCGTTGTCCAGGGATTCCTTCTTTGCGATTGCGCTTTGCGATTGCGCTTTGCGATTGCGCTTTGCTTGATTGATGCGCACGTAAAACTGCCATTTTATCGCCTCCTGCACAGTGAGGCCTCAACCTTGCGGTTGATCTCTTGTGCTCTTTAAGTTTCAGCCCAACGAACGAGATGCTCTCATTGAGAAAGGATTAGACTGGGACGGTGGGGTGCCGATGCGTCTGGGCCGTCTGACTGGGGACAGGCCCTAGGGGAGATTAATTATGGTCTTAGTATCCGAACAAAACAAAGCGGAATCCGATGTATTGAGTCCGTTTGGAGTGGCGCGCGCAAGTGTAGAGGGCAGCCCCTTGGATAAGGAAGAGCTGAATGACATCCATGCCTACTGGCGGGCCTGTTGCTACCTGGCAGCCGGGATGATCTACCTCAGAGACAATCCCCTTTTGAAAGAAAAACTGACGGCCGAGCACATCAAAAACCGCTTGCTCGGTCACTGGGGCGCCAGCCCGGGACTGAGCTTCGTTTATGTGCATTTGAATCGCATTATCAAGAAGTACGACCTCGACATGATTTATATGGCCGGTCCCGGGCACGGAGCGCCGGGAGTCCTTGCTCCTGTTTATCTTGAGGGCACTTATTCGGAGATTTATCCGGACAAAAGCGAAGACGAAGAAGGAATGGCCGCCTTTTTCAAGCAATTTTCCTTCCCCGGCGGCGTGGGAAGCCATTGCACGCCCGAAACGCCAGGCTCAATCCACGAAGGCGGCGAGCTTGGCTACAGCGTCTCCCACGCATACGGCTCTGTGTTTGACAATCCGGATTTGATCACGGCGGTGGTCGTTGGAGATGGTGAATCAGAGACAGGTCCACTGGCCACGTCATGGCACTCCAACAAATTCATCAATCCAAAGCGTGATGGAGCTGTTTTGCCGATTCTCCACTTGAATGGATACAAAATAAACAATCCGACTATTCTGGCGCGCGTGAGCCACGAAGAGCTGGACAGCTTATTTCGGGGCTACGGTTACAGGCCTTATTTTGTCGAAGGCAGCGATTTTGACAGCATGCATCAAGCAATGGCCGCGACCCTGGACAAATGCGTCAAAGACATTCGCGAGATACAGAAGGCGGCAAGAGAGTCCGGCGTTGCGGCGCGACCCCGCTGGCCGATGATCATTCTGCGCAGCCCCAAGGGGTGGACTGGGCCGAAGGAGGTTGGCGGGCACAAGGTCGAAGGCACCTGGCGTTCGCACCAGGTGCCTCTTCCCGGCGTGAAGAGTGATCCCAAGCAATTGGAGCTGCTCGAATCTTGGCTCAAGAGCTATAAACCGGATGAGCTTTTTGACGAAAGCGGACGCTTGCTGCCGTACCTCAGGAAACTGGCTCCTAAAGGCCAGAGGCGGATGAGCGCGAACCCGCATGCCAACGGCGGGCTCATACACAAGTCGCTCAAGATGCCGCGTTTCCAGGATTATGCGGTGTCCGTGCCCCGCCCGGGCTTTAATGAGGCGGAGAACACGAGACCCACGGGTGCTTTCCTGCGCGACATCATGAAAGCCAATCCAAACAGCTTCCGGCTGTTCGGCCCCGACGAGACCACATCAAACAGATTGGATGATGTGTACGCCGTGAGCAAAAAGTTGTGGCTCGCTAATTATCTGCCTGAAGATGCGGATGGCGGCGAGCTCGCCGTTGATGGGCGCGTAATGGAGATGCTCAGCGAGCACACTCTTGAAGGATGGCTGGAGGGATACCTGCTCACCGGCCGGCATGGTTTTTTCGCCACCTACGAGGCTTTCGTTCATGTCATCGACTCGATGTTCAACCAGCACGCCAAGTGGCTCGATATATGCAATCACCTTGGCTGGCGGGCGAGCATCGCTTCCTTGAATTTGCTCATCACATCTACGGTATGGCGCCAGGATCACAATGGTTTCACGCATCAAGACCCCGGCTTCCTTGATCTGGTTGTTAACAAAGGGCAAGATGTCATCCGCATTTACTTGCCGCCCGATGCCAACTCGCTTCTGTCGTGCGCAGATCACTGCTTGCGCTCCGTCAACTACATCAACGTCATTGTTTGTGACAAGCAACGCCATTTGCAGTACATGGACATGGAATATGCGATCAGGCATTGCACTAAAGGCATGGGAATATGGGAGTGGGCGAGCAACGATCAGGGCATGGAGCCGGACGTCGTCATAGCGTCGGCCGGCGATATCGCCACTCAAGAAGCGCTCGCCGCCACGTTTCTTTTGCGCCAGGAATTCCCCGACCTCAAGGTTCGCTTTGTCAATGTAGTTGATTTGCTCATGCTGCAGCCGGAAGGAGAGCATCCGCACGGAGTGACGGACAGAGACTTCGACAGTCTCTTTACCGTC
>DATNRC010000267.1:0-6589 GCA_036703705.1 Candidatus Obscuribacterales bacterium | reverse complement strand
CCGACAGGCTGGCTGAAGTTATTGATGGCGAGAAAGACTTTGACGTCATCGTCAATGTGCAGGGCGATGAGCCTCTCATCGATCCCAAAGCCATTGATCGAGCCGTGAAGCCATTTCTGGAAGAAGCAGATCTGGAGATGGCTACGCTGGCGTGGCGCATAAAAGATCGGACCGAGGCAGAAAGCCCGCAAGTGGTCAAAGTTGTCGTCGACGAAAACAGCAACGCCCTCTACTTCTCACGTCTTCCCATTCCTTTCTATCGTGATGAGCGGCCATTTTCCGAAAGGCAATACCTGGGCCACGTTGGGCTTTACGTATACAGCCGTGAGTGTCTTCTAAAAATTGCGCGCCTTAACCCCACCCCCCTGGAGAAAGCGGAAACGCTCGAGCAATTGCGCGCTCTTGAAAACGGCATTAAGATCCGCGTCGCCCTCATCGACAGCAGGTCTCTGGCTGTCGATGTGCCGGAAGATATTGCCAAAGTAGAAGCAGCTCTCAGACTATTGAACGTTTAGTCCAGCCTATCTACTGTAGAATTGCTGCTGGGGCAATGGCGACTTTGCCTTCTTACGTGCCTAGCTGCGTTTGTTTGGCAAACGAAGTTTGAGAGGAGCTGGACGATGACGGATTATGGAACGGCGCGCACATTTCTTGCTGCCAGCCTGGGAATGTCCATATTGCTCGCTGCGCAGCCAGAGAACACTCTGGCCGCCAATCATCGTGGCGATTCACGCCTGCCGCGCTACGCGCCCGCCTATTCTCAGAACGGCCCTGGTCAGCTCATGGAGCCGAAAAACGTGCCAGACTTTGCCGACGCTCCCGTGGCCCAGCCGAATCCGGGCAGAATCGCCGGCGACGGGACAGGCACGGCATTGCAAGCTTCCGCCCAGTCGACGACGCTGCCTGTGGAAACTCGTCTCAAGCTGGTTTTGGAATGCCCGGTCGACGCCAAGACAAGCAGACCCGGCGATATATTCGAGGCTCATGTGCGCGATGATCTGGCGGTTGGCACGCAGCTCTTGCTTCCCAGGGGAAGTCTGGTGCGCGGGCGCGTCGTGGAAGTGAAACAACCGCGGCTTCTCAGCCGCGCAGCGAAAATTGGTCTCAAACTCGAGCAAATCGCCACCCCGACAGGTGAAGTAATCCCTCTTGATGCCGCCCTGGAATTTCGCAAGGGCGTGACCAACGAACGCGGCCAACTCGATCCGGGCACCAGCTTCGGCACCAGGGTCGGCGGCAGCGTGCGATCCGTGACCGGCCTCAATGCCACCGGCACCGCGCGTGGTGCGCTTATGGCGGCCAACGTGGCCACACTCGGAGCGCCTGCCGTGGCGACTCTCATCGGCAGCTCGGCAGTGGCGATCTTTCGCGAAGGTGACAATGTAAGCCTGAGTCCGGGGCAAGAGCTGGAGGTGTTGCTGACCAATGATCTCGGACTGCAAGTCAATTAGCAAGTCAATTAGAACGATCGCTAGAAGGCGGATTTACAACTAAATATGGTGTCAATTCGCTCGACGACATTCGACTCAACCGGCTGGAACCTTGTCGACCAGAACGAAAGCTGCATCACCTGGGACAACGATCGCGGCGAAGTTTTGTTCAAACACTTCTTTCCCATTCCGCCCGACATTCCCTGCCCGCTCGATCAACTGAACCGTCTCAGGGACTCCTACCGTCAGGGCGTGAGCCAATCAGGGGGCGGTTTGATTTCCGTCAACGTCGTGCGCGTGCAAGGAGTGCTGGGCACGAGAACAATTTTCAAATTCCCGCAAAAGCCCAGCGGCATGGCATATGTAGGTTCGATCACATTTCCATTTCGCGACTTCAGCTTCGTCATCAAAATACAGTGTCCAGAGCTGGGCATAACAGGCGTTCGGGAAGCAGTCGTGCTGGACAAGCTCATGAGCACGGGTGAAGTGTCAATTGATCCTCAGAAGCGCAAAATTCACGGCTGGTCTCAAGATCCGTACGATCAGTCCTACGAAGGACCTTCTTTGATGAACAGAGCCGAGGAGATCAAATACGATGCCGAATTCCCTGATCATCCTCTATCACGAGCGCGCAACTTCCTGACCAATATTACTAACTCAATCAGTTTCGATGAAGAAGTGCTGCGCGCAGCACCTTTCACGGCGTAGTGATCGAAATTGAAGAGCGCAGCGTCTGGTTCGGGCACGCATAGTCTGCTCAAACCTGCGATGTCTGGTTTAAGCGCGCAGGGTCTGGTTCAAGCGCCCAGGGTCTGGTTTAAGCGCGCAGGTCTGGTTTAAGCGCGCAGGTCTGGTTCACGGATGGCCCGGTTCGAGCGCGCAGGGTCTCGTTCATGAGCGGATGGCCCGGTTCGAGCGCGCAGGGTCTCGTTCAAGCGCGCACAGGCTTTTTCTTCAAATGCATGCGCACGGCGATGAGATTCTTCTCGAAGGTCTTATTAGCAGGCTCGAGGTTAAGTGCGCTCAAAAACTCTTCTTCCGCTTCCTCGTAGTATCCGCGTCTCAAATATATGACGCCCAGATTGTTGTGCACCCAGGCATTTGTCTTGTCCAGCTTCAAACAAGTCTTCAACTCATTAAGAGCGGGTTCGAGCTTATCCTGATCGATCAACAGATTGGCCAGATTATAGTGAGCGTCGAGATGATAGAAGTTCAGTTCGATTGCCTTGCGATATTCGGCTTCTGCACCTTCGAGGTCGCCTTTCTTCTTGAGCAGGACGCCCAGATTTGTATGCGCCTCGACGATGTCCGGACGAAATCTCAGCAGACGTCTGTAGCGCGGTATCGCCTCATCGATCCGCCCTTGCATTTGCAGAGCCAGGCAACCCACGTACGTCGCATGCCAGTGGTTGGGATTTAAGGCCAATGTTTCATTCACTTCTTTCAGCGCTTGTTTGTAATCGCCCTTCTTGAGCGCTTCTCTGGCCAAAGTGTAATGGTGATGGGGATCCCGGAAATCAATCTCTTTTTTCTTTTCCGGCTGATAGAGCTCTTTCCCTGAGGGCTCTAGAACTGAGCGATCGAGTTCTTGTTCGGGAAAGCGCTTTTCTCTTGAAACCTTTTCTTCATCGTCCGCTTCAGCCGTTTCACTCTTGGCATCACCATCCCGGGCGGAAGTTTCGCGCTCTGAGGCGGAAGTTTCGCGCTCTTGGGCGGAAGTTTCGCGCTCTTGGGCGGAAGTTTCTTCTTGCGGCGCGTTCATTGAAACTTCGTCATCTTCCGCTCCCCCAGGCGCCGCCACAACGCCGGGGCACCACAAAACCAAAGCCAAACCAAGACTTAACGCCCCGGCGTACGCAAGCCGCCGGGCTGACTTCGATTGATTCGTATCTTGAAAGCCAAACATCGGCGTTTACTTTACCACTCGAAAACCCATTCTCAATTACACAAAAGTTAGGTGCGCCGGTGCACCGCTTGACTACACGCACTTCGGAACGGCGAGCCGGAAATTCCGGGACTCAGCCCTGGAAAAGGAGCGGAACGTCGTGCTGATTCGACGACAGTTCAAGGCGTATCGCTTTTCGCGAATGGTGGTAGCACCGGCGAAGGCGGACATATCACGGTAACATCTATTGCGGTTGATACTGTCATGGTCATTCCAGCCGGAATGAAGATTGAGGCAAACGGCGGTTCAACTAGTGGCAAGGGCGGTGAGGTCACCTTCTCGGCTGGAGGTGTGATGATCGCGCAACCCACCGATCCAATAAGCGCCTCGGCATTAGCCTCGGGTGATGGCGGACGCATAAAGTTGACCGCACTTGAATTGACCCTCATCACCACATTGGATGCTCGAGGAAACGGGTCTTCTGGTGATGGTGGCGAAATTGAAATCACCACCGAAGAACCCGTTGACATAACTCAGTCAAGACTGTTGGCAAACGCGGACAAGAACAACATGGGTTTAGGAGGTAAGGTGACGGTTGACCGCGTAGTGCCCAGCAACCCAGTCAACGTCAACTTCATCATCAAGGTTGACGGCGGCGATTCTATAGGAGACGCTGCGTTTGCTGGTTTCGTCAAGCTCAACGGCATCAAGTGTCAGCAATGGCAAACCGGGCTCAATAGCTGGCCCAAAACGTGGTGGGACTGTGTGAACCCGGATAACCCGACAGGGTCCGAGGCAACCATAGCTGACGCGGCGAACAGCTTGCAAGCCGGGCTGAAAAGCTTGCTCGGAACCACTTTAACGCCCAATAACCCAAGCGTGCAGATCTATGTAATGCCCACGGTCAATTCCTATCGCAGCTTTTTCGGTGCACCGACGAACAATCCGCAAGGCGACTTATTCACGTATGGAATCTCTTCCTCCGGCAGCAGTCCGGTAGGGTCGATGAGAGGAGCGGCTACGGCCGCTCCTCGTTCGCTACTGTGCACCATTTCATTGGCTCGATTAACGTGCTTCTTACCCGGTACTTGATAAGACGATCGCGATCAAATTTGACGTCAATGAAAAAGTCTGTCGAACCATCGGGTGAAACCAGCCTGTATTCCTTTATCAGAAGCTTCTGTGATGGAGCAAACTCCTGCGGAGAAGAGCCCCAGAGCCACTCACAGTGCTCTTGCGTCATTTTTTCCAAAGCTGGAATGGGTCCATAATCGAATCCTGGTGGATTCAGTGTTACGGTTCCATTGGGCAACTTCTGGACAATCGCTGCAACTGTCGTATCGAGCGGTCTCCTGAGCCAAAAAACTCCCTTGGGAATGCCCCTACGGGGTCTACCACACCTCGATTCATCCACAGGACCTTTAGACATCATCCAAACTAATTGACCACGTCCGAAGGTTACTCAGTGTGGAATCTCTATCTGCCACAATAGTGCCGGCTGAAGCCGGCATATTCGCTAACACCATCCAAATCGCAATAAAAACAATGCTTTTCACCGGAAAAACCTCGTTATGTTTCTGCAAGGAGTTTAGCAGCCAATGCTGAGCCGAGCCCGGTTAGACACAGTTATGCAATTTAGATGATAGCACAAGAAAAAAATTTGCCCATCTAAGCACCATATATGGTCTCACCACAAAACAAAATAGTAATTCTATTCGGGCGTGGCGCTACCGGATTCTAGGGAGCCGTTTTCGCCACTCTCCGACCTCACCGCAGATGATATCAGTTTGACCTTTCCTTTTATCTTCCTCTCCCGAAGTCACCGCCGCGATCTCGCTCCTCACGATCATCATCCTGCGTCCGCTCCTGCTCTCTCACCTGTCGGTCTGATTCAAATGTTTCCCAGGAATCATCCCCACGATCACGCCCCTTATTTCCCCCCGTCAGCCAATCAAGCCCATGGTCTCTGAGACTTTCTTTCATTTCATCGGTCATTTGAGCGCCGTCGTATGACTCTTTCCCTTCGCGTCCGAGATTTCCGAATTCGCGTTCGTAGTCCTTCTGCAATTCCCGCTCCCAGGGCTCTAAGCCGTCAATCAGCCGGTCTATGTCCACATCCTTGAATCGATTCATGCCGGCCTCGAGCTCGAGTTTCTCTATAACCGCGAGCTCGCGCATTGCCGCTTCCGCCAGCTCCGGATTCCGCTCGGCTACTTCTTTCCAGTAATCCTTAGCCTCCTGGTGTAGATTACGGAATTAAATTATTTGGCAGAGTTTTGACGTCACGTCCATGATACCGAGTGTGACACTATACTGGCTTCTCTATTTTGCCGAATTGTCGCTAACAATTGGTTAATCAAGGCCGCGTTATGAAGATTGGCTATGCAAGAGTGTCTACAGAAGAGCAGAATCTAGATATACAGTTGACCGCTCTTAGAAAGTCGGGCTGCAAAAAAATCTATCAAGAGAAGATTTCCGGCACAAAGTGGGAACGGCCGGAGCTTCATAAGATGCTCAATAGTCTTCAATCTGGAGATATTGTCGTTGTCTGGCGACTTGATCGCCTGGCTCGTTCTACCAAGATGCTGCTCGAGATCACCGACAGAATCATGGATTCCAAGGCCAAGTTCACTTCTCTTTTAGAACCGTGGGCGGACACTACTTCTCCTGCCGGCAAAATGATCATGAATATCTTCGCTGGAATGGCTGAATTTGAGCGAGATTTGATACGAGCTCGTACCGGTGCCGGCAGGACGGAAGCGATTAAGCGCGGAGTAAAATTCGGTCGACCATCGAAAATGGCGATATCAGCTTGCTGGCTGGAGTTGTCGGCTCTGGGACCTTTGATGTGCGCCAGCAGCGCTCGTTAAATGCTCTCAACGGGGATCTGAGTTTGAGAAATGACAATCTGTCTGGGTCAATCAGAATTGGTTCTAATACCGCCTTCTTCGCAACCTCATCCGTCGCAGCAAAAGGCAACATCCGAGTCTCAATTCTGGATCCAAATGAATCTTGTCCAGCTTCGAACCCAGCATGCATTCCGGCTGGTGTGACTATTGCACCCCTCTCAGATACCAGCAAGATTTTCTTCGGCGCAAATGGTTGTGTGTCGGTAAACACCGTGATTACTGCTGCCACCAGGAAGGTGGTTTCCAATACAAACACCGCCGCGGCAAGCAGCATCACCATGCTTGGCGCAGCAGCATTTACCGTGAACTAACTCGTTTCAGTTTCTGCTGAATAATTTATGATAGAGGCGGGACAACTATTGTCC
>DATNRC010000266.1:0-4013 GCA_036703705.1 Candidatus Obscuribacterales bacterium | reverse complement strand
GACGTGGGTGGTCAACTCCGCTGTTTTCGCGGCTATTCTGATCATGATCTTGCTTGCCAATCTCTTTGTGCTGAAGATGCGTCCGGGCAAGCTGTCGCCTTTCTTCATCCTGCTTTTCCTCAGCCTGGCGGTCAACGTTTTTGTGCCCATGGAGACATTTCTTGGCATGTCGGGCGCGGCGCGCACTGTATCGTCATGCGCCGTCACATTCGTGCCGATCTTCTTTGCCGGCGTGATTTTTGCCATGTCTTTCCGCGAGTCCAAAGAGCAAAATCTCGACTTCGGCTCCAACATAGCAGGCGCAATGCTGGGCGGGCTGTGCGAATATCTTTCGCTTTTATTCGGCTTCAATTACTTGCTTCTGGTGGCGATTGCCTTTTATGGCGCCGCCTTTGCCCTCAAGCCAAGCCTTAAGGCGCAGTCCGTGGCAACAGATTAGCGGCGAGAAAAGTGCTAACCTGCCCGGGATTTCGCGTGCCGAAAGGGCGGGCTGACGCTCGAAATGCGATCATGAATGAGCTTCTGCCCGCAAAAGAAGTGCCGGCTTCTTAGCCCTCAGATTTTTCTGCTTTGCCGCCCGGCTCTTCCTTGCCTTCATCCGCGGTGCTGGGTTTGCTGCCTTCATCGGCGGTCGGCTTGGCTTCGGGCGTCTTTTTGCCTTTATCCTCACCAGCTTCTTTTTCCGCTTTTCCGTCCTTGGTGGCCGTGGTGTCATGCGCGGTGATCACGCTGACCTTGCTCTTGGTGTCGTCAGAGAAAACGAGGTCGCACCGGTAGTCACCAAAGAAATACATTTCCTTCGGTTGGCCTTTCTTGCCTTCCTTGGTTCTGGTTTGGGCTGGAGCTGTGGCGGGAAGCAGCTTCTTCATCGTCACCAGCGCTTGCTCTTTGGTGATCGGGTTGGTCGGGTACATCACCTGCACTTGAAAGACTTTGCCGTCTTTGCAATTTACAATGTACTGCCCGCCCTGGGCGTCATACGTGCGACTGTTGTATTGCGTTTTTCCGCCCACGCTGGCGGTCGGATTGGGATCGACTACGAAAGTGAGAATGGCGCTCTTGACTGTGTCTTCCGGCAAACCGACGGTGAGAGACTCGAGCGGAATTGATCCCTGAGGGGTGACGGGATTGACGTTGCCTTGCGTTCCGCAACCTTGAATTAATGCCGCAGCTGCTATTGTGGTGAGCAAAGCTTTAAGCCGCAAGGAATTCCGTTTCAACATTAGACTTACTCCGCATCCGATTCGGTATGGTTACTACAGCGAAACCTCAGCATCCAGAGCCGATTTTCGATGATCAAATTTATTTTGTTTCTTCGGCGGTTGCATGAGCGCCATCTAACATCTCTTCGTGACTCAAGAATGGTGCGGGCATTCGGATGCTGACCGATTTCCCGAAACTGAGATCCGGCTTGGAAACGCGGCGACGCGCCCTTGTTGCTGTGCTGATGCGCAAAGATTTAAGACAGGCAATGTTTCTGAGCAAATTACCAATACATAATTACCGGTCGCCGGTTGCTGAGTAGAATGACGGCCTTGTCCAGGTGAAGCCGTGCACACATCGACACTAGACGTACTACCTGAGGCGCAAACGCGGTCTGCCGCGAGCGCCAGCCCGGACTGGAAGCGAGACCCGGTTTGGCTGGCGCTCGCATGCATAGTTTTGATGGAGCTCGTTGCCTTCGGTCTTTGGATAAAGGAAGTCGGCGTTTACCTGGACGAATGGATTTATTTCGGGCGCGCCCATTTTGGTGATCAGTCGCTGCTTGGGCTCTTCAGCCAGGCTTTCACCAATCCGAAGATCATCGTGCGCCCTCTCAATGCCATACATCTGGGCACAATTTATTACCTGGTCAAAGAACAGCCGCTTCTTTATCACGCAAGCAATGCCCTTGTCGAAGCAGCCGCGGGGTGCTTTCTCTTCCTCTCCATTCGGCGTCTCTTTGCAGACTGGCGTTTGTCCCTCGCTTCTGCGCTTTTGTTTATCGTTTATCCGAGCCACGATGAGACTCACTATTCGATTGTCGCTTTCACCCTCGGGATGGGCGTGGCGCTCTTTGCTGCCAGTTTTTGGCTGTTCATCAAAGGAGTTCAGGAAGGAAAGAACGGTCTCATCGGCCTTTCTGGATTCGTGTATGCGCTCAGCTTGTTTGAGTACGAGCTTTGCTTGCCGTTTTACGCGCTCTTTCCTGCGGTTGCGTTTTTAAACTGCAAGTACAGGCGGGGAATGACTTTTTCCCGGGCTCTCAAGAGTGCGCTGCTTGCTCAGATACCTGTGCTTATTGCGGCCCTCAGTTTTGTATGGTTTCGCCAGTGGTTGTTGCCCGCCCTCGAGCTGGGATGGCGTTACCACGCTAAATTTGACCCGGCCTACACTCTTTCCGTCTTTGTCGAAGGATTCAAGTGCTCTATTTTCCCTCAGGCATTCGGCTACTTTGCGGGAATGGCTGCTGACTACCTGAGGCACGGCGTGCCGATTGAGCGCTTTCTGTCGCTTGCCGGCGTCATTGCCTTGGCGATGTTTACCCTGGCAAAGGGCTCCAATTCAGGGGAGAAGATCAAGGACACATCGCTGGTTGCGATCTTCTGCGGCATTCTGTCGATGATGCTGGCCTACACCATATATAGTATCGCCGACGGCTATACGCCCGTTCTGGACAATTGCAACAACAGGGTCAATGCCGGGGCGTCAATCGGTGCTTCGCTGGCTCTGGCAGGAGCTCTTCTATGGCTGACTGATCGGCTGCCGGCACCGGTTTTGAAAAACCGTGGTGTTGCGTATGCCGCTTTGTTGTGCCCGCTTCTTTCCATGATGGTGCTTGCCGACTGGGAATTCCGCAAGCCCTGGGTCACATCGTGGCAATCGCAAAAGGAGGCGCGTCGCTTTATTGAGAGCCATCGCAGCGACTTCAGAGATGGGGACTCGATCATCCTTTTCGATTTCGTGCGCTATGTGAGATGGGCGCCCGTGCTCGATGGTGTCTGGGATTTCCAGACAATCGTAAGAACAACTCTCGAGAATGAAAACATCAATGCCACCGTGGCGTCTGAGCGAATGCACATTTCCCGGGACGGCATCTCGGATCGCCAGGGAAGCATCGTGCTTGCCAATCTTCCCTATAAGCGAATGTTCCTCTGGTCGCCCATGCGCAATGCATGGCAGATGGTCAACTCCGAGGCGGAATTCTGGAGCTTTGCAAAAAAGTACGGGCTGGATCTGAGCCTGTGTAAGATCGAGAAAGAGTAAAAGGACCGGCTCCCGATACATCTTGGCGCTGTCCAGGCGCCTGCTGAATCGATGAGCCGACGTCCGCGCCTGACGAGGCGAATGGAGCGCCCAGCAGTCTGCTTACTATGTAAGTTGGGCGCGAGCGAGATTCGTCGAGCGTTTTTGCCAGATAGACGCCGACAACTCCCATGCACGCTAGCTGTATGCCGGCAAAAATTGCCAGCAAGGCGGCAATGAGCATGATCAATTGAGGGGCGCCGGATGGCGCGAAAAGACCGGCGATAAAGAGCGCCACGCCTGCTGCGGCCATGAGGGCGCCCGCAGGGGCAAGCATATAGAGAGGCGCGAAACTGAAGGAGAGAATGCCGTCGATTGCCAGCGTGAAAAGCTTTCTGAGGGTGTACGTGCTCTCGCCGCGCTCGCGCGCCCCGCGGTCGATGGCAATGCCCTTTTGCTTGAAGCCCAGCCAGGGAATCATCCCCCTGAGAAAACGGGTCTTCTCAGGCAATGACTGAAGGGCGGTGATCACTCGTCTATCCAGGAGCCGGAAGTCTCCTGTATCTTCGGGAATTTGCACCGTGGAGATGCTGCCCAGGAAGCGGTAAAAAAGATGCGCGGAAAAACGTTTGGCAAATCGATCGCGGCGCGTCGAGCGCTGGACATAAACGACGTCATAACCGTCCTTCCAGAGCTTGACCATCTGCGGAATGAGCTCGGGCGGATCCTGCAAATCGGAATCCAGGTTTACGGCGGCATGACCTTCGGCATGGTCCAGTCCGGCGGTG